>CAYPJB010000208.1:0-7961 GCA_964410845.1 uncultured Bacteroidales bacterium
CAAAAAATGAAAGGGTCTAGCAATAATAAGCTAGACCCTTTTTGCTCGTATATATTCACTTAGCTCTTTGGCAGAATTACGGTGTCGATCACGTGGATGACGCCATTCTTGCACTTGATGTCGGTCTTGGTGACCTGTGCGCCACCGATCCAGACCTTGCCATCTTCCACCTTGATGGTGAACTTGCCGTTGAGGGTTTCAACTTCCTGACCGTTCAGCTTGACCACGTCAGCAGCCATCACGTTGCCTTTGACAACGTGTGCCTTGAGGATGCCAGTGAGCTTGGCCTTGTCAGCCAGCACGGCCTTGATGGTTTCTTCGCCGAGCTTTTCAAAAGCGGCGTTGGTGGGGGCAAACACGGTGAATGGACCGTCGCCATTGAGGACATCAACGAGTTCAGCAGCCTTGACAGCTGTGACGAGTGTGGAGAAATCCTTGTTGTTGACAGCAGTGCCAACAATGGTTTCTTCAGCGATACGGGAAGCAGCCACCGTGCAGGTGAATGCCAGGGCCAATGCCAACACAGCGAAAGTACGACGCACCATAGTGCAACTCCAGAAACAAAAGAGCATCCACGCCGTGACTGAACCGTCACGGAAAATAAGACGTGTAGCTCGTTGAGAGTGGGTGGTGAAGTGATCGGTACACCCATGCATCTACTTTCGATGTGCTAATGATGCTGGATGCAACGGGAACGAAGAATATTTAATTCAGTTTGGAACAACTTGTCGGTAATGGCTTCCCATAGACTGATGCACTCGGTGCTGTACCACTTCGCGCGTGTGATAAATCTCGTTATTCCTTATTAATTGCTTGACAACGACAATACGTTGTATTGGAATCTCCTCATCTGTTGCCACACCAACATGAGGTTCCATTCATGATCCGGAAACCATATCGCCAGCCAGCACTCTATCTTGAACTACTAGAAGATCGAACCGTACCAAGTGGTACACGTAATGTTGAGCCATTAGCAAGCTTCGTTACTGAATCGGATACTTCGGCGGAGCAGAGGCCGCTTTACACCAATTCTGAAGTCATGGTGCAAGTGAAAGGTGTCAACGGACTGAGCGTCCTGCAGAATGCTGTGGGTTCCCAGCGTAATGGAGTGAAGTTCAACTGGAACGCTTCCAAGCAGATCTTGAGTTACAACAATTCCAGTCTGCTGCAAGTAAGCTTGGGGGCAGGAACAACACCCAAGGCTGCGGTAGCATATCTCAGCACTTTGAAGACCGTAGATTGGGCTGAACCTAATTACATTTACCAGGGCAGTGATCCTCGCGACTACACTCCAAACGATCCGAGCTACTTCCAGCAATACCACCACCCATTGATGCAGAACGACCTGACATGGGACACCACGCTTGGCTCACCTTCCGTGAGAATAGCGATACTTGATGATGGAGTTGCAATCAATCACCCTGATCTCAATGCAAACATCTGGGTTAATCCTGGTGAGATTCCTGGTGATGGAATCGATAACGACAGTAATGGCTACATCGACGATGTCAATGGCTGGGATACCACCAGCAATGACAACAATCCCAATCCACTGGGAAGCGATAGTCACGGTACTCACGTAGCTGGTATTGCAGCTGGGCGAACCGATAATTTTGTTGGCATTGCAGGAGTTGCAGGCAATTCAACCATCGTGCCAGTAAGATGGTATGGAACAGAACCGTGGACTGCGTCTCTGGTAGCTCAGAGCTACGCCTATGGTATTGCCAACAATATCAAGATCTTCAACGCCAGCTATAACTTCGATGGATGGGCTGGTAACAGTACGGTCGATGCCGCCCTCACTGCAGCGTACAACAGCGGGGCATTGCTTTTTAATTCAGCTGGAAATAATGCGGAGTTGAATCCTGCACGCCAGGTGTTCGATCAGGCAATCTTCGTTGCCAGTACAACGAATACTGATGCTCTTAGCAGTTTCAGCAACTATGGATATGGGGTCGATCTCAGTTCTCCGGGGAGTGGTATTCTCTCGACCATTACCTCCAACGGCGGTACTGTTTTCAATTATGATTTTTATGATGGTACCAGCATGGCGACTCCCAACGCTGCTGGCGTAGCAATGCTGGTTTGGTCACAGAACCCGACGTGGACACGCGATCAGGTCATTGCCCGCATGGTGGGCCTTGCTGATGATATCAGTGCCCAGAATTCCGGTATCTCAGATGAACTCGGTGGCGGTCGCGTCAATTCGTTCAAGGCCTCTCGCGCTGATCTCTTTGCATTGAATGGGCCGCGCGTCAAACGATTGCTTGGTTTACCTGCTGAAGGTGCTGGTGTTAACACGCCACCTGCCAGTTTCACGCTTGATTTCAGAAACGTACTCGATCCAGCAACAGTATCTGCCAGTCAGTTCGAACTGCGCGGCGATGGTCCTGATAATACTTTTAATACGGGCGATGATGTGCTGGTGCCAATCAGCTTGCCTACCGGGTTTAATTACAAGATTGGTACTAATCGGTTCAGCTTTACGATTAACGGCACAATGCAGCCTGACCGGTATCGCTTCTCGGCTCTGTCTGGTGCAGGTGGATTGAAAGATCCATTTGGTACTCAGCTCGATGGCAATGGCGACGGTTCCGCTGGCGATGCCTTTACCAGAACCTTTACCATCAATGCTCCCAGCCTGGCTGGCACTGTTTTCCACGACATGAACGGTAACGGCAGCTTCAACACAGGCGAGCCGGCTTTTGCCAATCAGCGTGTCTACATTGATGGCAACAACAATGGTGTGTTTGATAACAACGCACAAACCTTCGCGTCGGGAAATGTTAACCTCGCGGTTCCTGATAATAACACCAATTGGACCAGCTCACCGATAACTGTTTCCGGCACGGGCATCGTGGGTGATGTTAATGTTCTCATTAACGCCACCCAAACCTGGGCTGGTGATTTTCAGTTCCGACTGCTGGGCCCTAATGGAACGATTGTCAACCTGATTACCAATCGAGGAGGCAGTGGCGACAACTTCGTTAACACTACGCTGGACGACCAGGCTGCTGTTGCCATCAGTGCTGGAACAGCACCTTTTACAGGTAGTTTCCGTCCAGAACAACCACTCAGTGCGTTCAATGGTATCTCTGGAGATGGTGTCTGGACTCTACAGGTACGTGATACAGCCGGTGGTGATACAGGAGTATTGCAGAACTGGTCTGTGATCATTGGTTCCCCGGAAACCAATGTCTTTACCGATAGCAACGGCTATTACCGCTTCTTTGCGATGGCAGCAGGAACGTACAACCTGCGAGTTGATACCCCTGCAGGGCACAACTATACCACTGCACAGGTTCAATCCCCTAACCTTCCTGCGAACGGGTTTATTGACAATTTGAACTTCGGTCTGGCACAACAGAATGCCGTCTATGGCAATGCTTACAATGATCAAAATGGCAATGGCAGTCAGAATGGGGCTGAACCAGGCCTTTCGAATTGGCGAGTCTATAAAGATGTCAATTTGAATGGCATTTATGATGCTGGCGTATCTACCACCAGCTCTGGGAGCATTAATGTTAATATCCCGGACAACAACACTGCCTGGACGAGCATGCCTTTGGTTGTATCGGGGTTCACGGGTAATATTGTTGACGTCAATGTGCTGTTGAATGCAACGCAAACCTGGGTCGGTGACATGGAATTCCGACTGCTAGGTCCGGATGGCACTACAACAGTCAACTTGATAACCAGGCGAGGTGGCAGTGGAGATAACTTCGTCAACACCGTTCTGGATGATCAGGCTGCCATTGCCATAGCAACGGGTGCAGCTCCGTTCACAGGCAGTTATCGACCGGAACAACTCCTCAGTGCCTACAACGGTCAAAATCCGAACGGTACTTGGACGTTGCAGGCACGCGACATGGCAGGTGGTGATGTAGGAGCCGTCCAGGATTGGTCGATTATTATCACCGATACAAGTGCTGAACCAACCGCACTCAGTAATGCCAGTGGCAATTGGATGTTGCCACAGTTGGCAGCTGGTAGTTATCTGATTCGACAAGTACAGCAAGCTGGCTGGTTGCCCATTAACCCAGGCTTTGGCTTAGGGATTAATGGTACTTTGAGTGCCGGTAGTTCCGTTTTCGGATTGGGATTCGGCTTGCAATCGGATGCTACTGCTCCGACTGTAAGTTCTATTGTTCGTGCAAACAGCAATCCGACCAATGCAGCCAGCGTTCAATTCACAGTGACCTACTCTGAATCGGTGGTGGGGGTAACTGCAGGCAACTTCAGTTTGACCACGGCTGCTCTTGCCGGTGCCAGCATCACCTCTGTCAGTGGTTCTGGTGCTGTTTACACGGTTACGGTCAATACCGGTACTGGCGATGGTACACTGCGATTAAATCAGGAAACCAATACTGGCATCACTGATCTTGCATTGAACCCGTTGACTGATGGTGTCGTTCAAGGTGAAACGTACAACATTGATAAGACAGCCCCGGTTGTTACAGCATATCGATTGATCTATGGCAACAATCTGGCATACAACCTGATCGGTAGCGTTCGTTTCACGGTGCCCTGGCAGATCACTGCTATCGAGGCAACATTTAACGAACCGGTCAATGGAAACATCAGTTCATTGCTACGCACGAACGGCTCGCTGCCTATTTCCAGCTTCAGCGGTGCTGGTACCAGCACGTTACGCTGGACACTGCAGAATAGCCTGACGGCCGACCGTGTCTTCAGTCAGTTACAAGCATCTGGAAGCGATGCAGTACTCGATTCTGCAGGCAATCAACTGGGTTCAGGCACGAATTTCTCGCAAAACTTCAACGTGCTGTACGGCGATGTCAATGGCGATGGCTTTGTCAGTGCTGCTGATGCGGTCTTTGTCAATAACCTGATCCGTATCTCGGGTTACAACAGTTTCGCTGATCTCAATGGCGATGGTGTCGTCAATGCAGCTGACTTCCTCATAGCTCGCCAGCGCATCGGTTCGGTGCTGCCTGCATAGACCTTGTCTTGCAGGGTGCCGAGTTCTTTCAGCATCCTGCTCTTTATATCATCCTTACTTGAACACCCATGAATCCGGAGAGATAGATGCAGTTCTCAACACGTTCTTTCCTGGCGATGTCAGTCAGTTTACTCTGCATGAGTTTGACTTACGCCCAGGCTAATTTGCAAATCATTGTGGGTAGCGCCACTGTTTCAGCTCCTTCGACAGGAAATACCCTGGAAGTGAGCATTACCAACGTCGGCAACACTGCCAGTGCACCAGTCGCAGGTTTTTCTTTTGGCTTGTCTGTACCAGGTGCGTCGGGCATTACTTTTACCAATGCTACCATCAGCACGGTGATCAACAGTTACCTTTTCGCAGGACAAACTTCAACGCCTCCATTTTCGAATGTAGGCTTTCCCAATCAATCTTTCATTGCAACTGATTTCTACGCAGCTGCTGGGGGCATCAACATCAATCCTGGCCAGACATTCGGACTTGGCCTGATCACATTCGATGTGGCTTCCAATGCAACAAATCCGACAACAGTCACGCTGGCAGCTTTTCCTGCAACCGGAGTAAGCGACGATCAGGGGAACGATCTCGCATTTACCGGTTTCAACGGAACCATCACACTCGCAGCAGTTCCCGAACCCGCAACCTGGGCTATGATTGGAGTTGGCGCGGTTTCGCTGTCAGGGTGGTACTATCGACGCCGTCAACTGCAGCTTAAGGCCGAATCAGCGAAACTCTCTCGTCGAAAGTAATCTCCATCTACTCGGAAGTCGAAAGGGCAACGTCTTCAGTGGCGTTGCCCTTATCTATTCCAAGCGTCACTTGATCACTTCATCACCACGATTGATGAGTTCTTGCAGGATCGGCATGTTCGCCGGTGGAAATTCGAGTTTGAGCAAGTCAGCTCGTTTTACCCAGCGGAATGGCGCATCGGGCTCGATCTCTTCAATAGGTTCGCACAGTACAAAAACCAGGCGCAGGTTCTTGTGGCCCGCGGGGATGATGACTTCTCGGCGCCAACCCATCAGTCGAATATCAATACCTGTCTCTTCGCGAACTTCGCGCCAGACGGCTTGATCGATGGTTTCACCGTATTCCACTTTGCCGCCTGGAAATTCGTCACGACCAGGCCAGGTTTGATCTTCACGTCGTGATCCGACGAGAAACTGGTCTTCCCAGCGGACAATGCCAATCGCCACCTGCATTTCCGCTTTTGAGGGTCCATCCGCCATCGCCACTGGCTCCCTTACAACGAGCGCGTGCCAACATGTCTTCCAACTATATAGTTACATTACGTATTTAGCACACAGGCAAGGACCGGTTTCATGATTCCCATCGATTTGTCAGGCAAAGTAGCACTCGTAACCGGTGTTTCCGATAATGAGAGCTTTGCATGGAGCATCGCCAAAACACTGCAGGCAGCGGGGGCCAAGCTTGTTTTCGCTGTACATCCGCGAGTGACCGGCATTGTCGAGATGTTTTTGAATAATGAACAGGACGCTGAGGCAAGAATTCTGCCTTACGGTAAAGGTTCTATTAAAGTTGAGAAAGTTATCCCGTGCGATGTCAGTTACGACAGCATGGCCGATGTCGATGAGAAAACCAGGACCGATCGTCGCTATGTCAAGCATGGCGATTTCAGCTTGCAGGGCCTGCACGACAAGCTGGCAGCGGATTTTCCGCAGATCGACTATGTGATTCACTCGGTGGCCTTCAGCTCGGAAGTAAAGAAGACGCAAAAGGATACCAGCCGGGCTGCATATCTGCAGGCCTTGTCGATCAGTGCCTATTCGTTGACGGCACTGTTGCGAGCGGTTTCGCCTCTGATGAAGCAAGGCGGTTCGGTGGTGTCACTCACCTATCTGGGTGGCGACCGAGTGGTGCCTCATTACGGTGGTGGCATGTCTACTGCCAAAGCAGCTCTACAGATTGATACCAAGCAACTCGCTTATAACTATGGCAAGGATAACATCCGCGTGAATACCATCTCGGCAGGCCCGTATGCTTCACGTGCTGCCAAGGGGATTGGCGACATTGAGCAAATGATCCAGCATGCCGCTGAGAAGAGCCCCCTGCCCCGTGGTATTACGGCAGAGGAAGTGGCTGAAGCCACACTCTTCCTGTGCAGTCCGCTCTCTTCAGGAATCACCGGTCACGTCCTCTATGTAGACTGTGGTTACAATGTTATGGGAGTGTAGCAGTCTCCATGCGTATTGCAGAGATCTTCTATTCCGTGCAAGGCGAAGGCATGCTGGTAGGCATGCCTTCTGTCTTCGTGCGCACCAGCGGCTGCAATCTTCGCTGCCATTTCTGCGATACCCCTTACACCAGTTGGCAGCCCGAAGGTGATAACCTGGAATTGAACGAGATTGTTGAACGTGTAGCTGCCTTTCGTTGTAAGCATGTCGTCATCACCGGTGGCGAACCGATGATCGCTCCACAGATCGAGGAACTGTGCAGCCTGCTCCAGGCGAAGAAATATCACATCACCATCGAAACGGCCGCGACGGTCTTTAAGCCAATCCAGGCTGACCTGATTAGTCTGAGTCCCAAGCTGGAGAATTCAACACCTGCACCAAGTACCGGCTGGGCTGAACGGCACGAACGCGATCGGATCAACATTCCAGTGATCCGTCAGTTTCTGGAAAACTACGAGTGTCAGTTCAAATTTGTCATTGATCAGCCAAATGACATTAACGAAGTGGAAGGGATCCTGGCTCAGTTACCAAAAGTTTCACCTGAACGACTCTTCCTGATGCCACAGGCAGTAGATGTGGCTACGCTGGCTGTGAAGGGGAGATGGATCACCGACATTTGTAAAGCCAAAGGTTACCGATTTGGTCCCAGGTTGCATATAGATCTGTGGGGCCATACTCGAGGCACTTGATCATCTTTCATTAATGGGAGTAGCACATGTCCAAACGCATTCTGCTCATCACTGGCGACTTCGCGGAAGACTACGAGGTGATGGTCCCGTATCAGGCCCTGTTGATGTTGGGTC
>CAYPJB010000209.1:0-7923 GCA_964410845.1 uncultured Bacteroidales bacterium
TGTCGCTCTAATTAGTCTGTACTGTAGAGATTCTTTCGAAAGCATGGTTTCGCGTGTCATCCACAAAATTCAATTATACAATACAATTAGGCGGTTTGGACATACTACGTATTTTAGCACTACTATTTGTTGTAGTTCAACATGCTCTAACACTTACAGAAAATGACCAATGGACCAATTTTCATAGAGTTAACATTGGCCAGTTAGGTGTGGCCATCTTTCTCGGCATTAGTGGCTTGCTGAGCAGCGTTAGCAGTAGACCACCTCTTTCTTGGCTAAAGCAACGCTGTCAACGGATATATCCAGCTTACTGGTTGGTACTGCTTGTTAGCTTTGCAATGACATGGGTAGTGGGATACAAGTCTTTTGGACTCTACCAATTCGTTTCGCAGATGGCAGGAACAGGATTATTCACTCATCCAAACAATCTCGTCAATGTTCCAACCTGGTTCATTTCCATCTTGCTGCTTTGCTACATGATTCTATTTGTTGGCAGAACAACTAAGCAGCCATTGATTGCGAATCTATTCATTCTGATGGGTTTATACATATGTATCATTCCCTTAAAGAACCCATGGCCTTGGATGCATCTCATCACATTCTTCCAGGCATCGTCAATTGTCCTTGCCATACGTCCTGTTTATTGGTCAATAGGTTTTATGGTGTTGGGAGCAATCTCACTCCTCCTGAGTACATACTCTGTCGCACTTCTTTGTACGGGCATTTCACTTGCACTTATTGGCATTGTGCTGCTACTACCTCTTGCACCGCACTGGATTACCAAGCTTGCTGAACCAAGCTATGAATACTACCTGGTTCATGGACTCTGTTTATTCGGCAGTGTCTATCTGCTTCGGGAGTATCCATTATTAGCCGTACTTCTAGGTCTGTTATTGGCCATTCCAGTGACTTGGGTGCTTAGGAAAACCACCTTCCGTTTGACTCAGCAATTCGCATTTCAGGGAAGCACCTCGACGAGACAATAGCCAGTAGCTTAAACGAAAAGTGTTTTCATTCTATATACTTTGTACAGTAGATCATGCTGTGCTGTAGTCGAGAAGTAGGCAATGACGTTTACCCCGTGCTCTGCATCGCCGCAGCCAGTCCGGCAATGCTGAGCAGTGTTGCTTCCAGCCAGGCTGCTTCGGCTTTCTCTTCGTACTTCTTCATCGCCTGCAACTGCAGCTTGTTCAGTGGCAGCACGGCAGGGTTGCGGAAATCGACCACATGCCGCATGACCGGGGCATATTCGGAAAGATCCTTCTTCTGGGCTAGTCGGAGTGCCCAATCCCTGGTGCGAAGATATTCTTCTTCAATCTGGGCGAAGATTCGCTGGCCGACACTGCTTGGCATTACCCGTGCCACGTACCAGCGGGCAGTCGGAAGATGTGCACGCAGCAGTTCGTGCTGGGCATGATCAATCACCGTGCGGAAGAAGGCCCACTGCTGATACATTTCCAGCAGCAGTTTTTCATGGGCAGGCGATTGCGTTGCGTACCATTCGAGTGCTGTCCCCAGACCATACCAACCGGGGAGCACCATGCGGCTTTGCACCCAGGCAAATACCCAAGGAATCGCTCGCAGCTCTTCCAGGCTTTGCAGTGATGTACTGGACCGCGATACAGGTCGGCTTGCTACCTGCAAGCGGCTGATGAACTGGATCGGTGTAGCCTGCGAGTAAAACGTCCAGAAGTCAGTGTCATCGTGAACCAGTTTCCGGTAACAGTCTCGCGACTGACTGGCGAGTTGTTGAGCTGCTTCCTCCCATCGGCCTTGTGCCAGCGGTTGGCTCTTCTGTTCTTCCGTGGCAACCAGCGAAGCATGCACCAGTTGTTCGAGGTGACGATGGGCAATGGGCTTCAGACCGTATCGGAACGAAATCACTTCGCCCTGTTCGGTGATACGAATCTTGCCATCAAAGCTGCCTGGTGGCTGGCTCAAGATGGCACGGTTGGCTCGACCGCCTCCACGTCCTACGGTGCCTCCCCGGCCATGGAAGAGTTGGAGCGTGACGCCATGTTCATGGCAAACACGGGCGAGCGAGGCCTGCGTGGCATGCAGCGCCCAGTTCGCCGCCAGGTAACCACCATCCTTGCTGCTATCCGAGTAGCCGAGCATGATCTCCTGGAAATGGTTATGCCATGCGAGATGCTGCTGATAGATGGGATGCTGAAACAGTGCCGACATCAGCGAAGCACTGCGATCCAGATCTTCGATGGTTTCAAAGAGAGGAACGATGTGGAGATTGCTTTCGAGGACAGGCTCTCCGTTGTTCCCCTCTCCCCCCCGGGGGGAGAGGGAAGAAGTTTTGAGCCCCTCATCCCCGTGGGGAGTAATGCCAGCTGGCTTGCGTACCCATCGCACTAACCCTTGTTCCTTCGCCAGCAGCAGCACTTCGAGCATATCGCTAATGCCATGTGTCATGCTGATGACGTAGGATTGAATGGTCTCGTGGCCGAGTTTGCGATGAGCCTGGCGAATAACACTGAAGGTATCGAGTACTTGCGTGGTGATGCCGGTTCCACGCCAGGCCCGCTGCACCAGGGGACGTGGATTCTGTAATTCACGCGTCAGGAGTTCGATCTTCTGCTCTTCAGTCAAGGCGCTATAACGTTGCCCTTCGGGCAGCAGTTGGGCTGCAGCAAAGATCTCTTCCAGAGCCTTCTCATGCTCACGGCTATGTTGCCGGATATCCAGCGCAGCCAGGTGGAAACCAAAAGTTTTGACGCAGGTAATAAGATGCGCCAGCGGGCCATAATCCGCAACGACATTGGCCCGGGCTTCCCGAAGCGTCTGCTGCATCTTCTCCAGAACGCTGAGCAGCTCTTGCGGAGTTTGAAAACAGTGTTCGGCTGGAAGTGACGGAGCATTGCGGTAGTCGTTGCTCATCTCGCGGGCAGCCGCCAGCATCTTGCGCAGCTTATGTTCGATGCTGTTCAGTTGATCGACGAAGAAATCCTGTGTCGAACCACTGGTACCCAGCAATCTGCTGCTCTGTGTCAATTCTGTCTGCAGGTCGATCACTTGCTTGAGATAAAACTGCAGGATCGTCCGGCGATGACGAAGCAATGTCCGCCAGGTGATATCAGCAGTGACGTTGGGATTGCCATCCCGGTCGCCTCCCACCCAGGAACGGTAAGTGATGAAAGCTGGCAGATCGAACTGGTATCCGGGATAAACCTCTGCCAGCGTGCTGCGAATGTCATCATGCAGCCAAGGCACCACTTCCAGGATGGTCTTGGAGAGGAAGTACATCGCATTGCGGGCTTCATCTTCCACGGTGACGGCAGTGGTCTGCAGTTCATCGGTCTGCCAGAGTTCGGTCAGTGTTCGCAACACCTCACGCTCTGCCAGACCAGTCACGTTCATGGGCAGATCGAGTCGATTGAGTGGAGCGTGCTTCTGGCCATGCTCGAGCAGCCAGCCGGCGATGGTGTGCAGCTTATCGAGCACAGCACGGCGACGAGCTTCGGTCGGGTGGGCAGTCAGCGTCAATCCCAGGCTCACCTGGTGCAGTAATTTCTGAACCTGGTCTGCAGAAAGCCCGGCTGACTTCAACCGTTGCACTGCATCACGAATGGATTCTGCACGGGGTTTGGTACTGGCTTGCTGTTCGCGTTCACGATTCACGCGAATAATCTCTTTCAGCTCTGCTGTATTGAAAAGCTGGAAGAGCGTGGCAAACAGCCGTAACAGCTTCTGTACGATTAACGGATCGTTGAACTGAGGAAAGCGTTGAAGAATTGTCTGCGGGTCGCCGGTATCGAGATAGAGCTGACGAGCCAAGAGAACGATATCAGCCCCTTCCAGGTCTGCTACGACCTGCCCGAGCATGCGATCCAGAAACGCCAGGTCTTCTCCCAGGGACGCAGAAACTTGCACCTGAGATCGGTCGACGCCCAGGCAGGCGGGGCTAGCGTTCATGTAGAGTCTTTCCTGATCCTGCGTTACACAAAATGGACATCGTCCAATGTGTTAAGCCTTGGGTGAACAATCTGGTCAGGGAGAGGTGGATTTTCAGGGCGGCAGAGGAGCCCCGTTTGCATGCCTGCACTGCGGGCGGCATCCAGTTCCGGTATGCTGTCGCTCAGGAAGAGGATCTGGCTGGCAGGCAGTTGGAATGCTTCGGCTATTCTGTGATAACTCGAAGATTCTTTCTTCGAGCCAATCGTGGTGTCGTAGTGGCTGGTGAACATGCCAGTAAGATTACTGACGGCATCCGTGCCGTTATCAATATGCATGAAGAACTGTTTCTGGGCTTCAATGCTGCCTGAAGAATAGATGCGAATATCCAGCCCGCGATGCTTCCATTCCCAGAGCACGCGAGGCACTTCGGGATACAAGTGCGATCGCAAGGTGCCATCGCGGAATCCATCGCGCCAGATGAGCCCTTGAACTTCCTTCAGTGGCCCCACCTTGGCATCCTCGTCCATCAGTTTGATGAGTGTACTGGTCATCTGGGCAAGGCGTCGTTCCGGAGGCATGCCAGGGCCACCCGTCCAGGCTTCAAAACTGGGGCTGCCTTTCAGCTTCGCCAGTTCTTCCCGGATGCGTGGCATTGCTGGATCATTCCAGAGATTGCGCAGTGCCACACTCAGGTGCTTGCGAGCATAGGGAAACAGCACTTCACGAACGAAGTTCAGTGACGAGATAGTACCTTCAATATCCAGCAGGATACCGCGGCCAGAGAATGAGATCATAAAGTTACTGCAGGTGAAACTCGAGGTTGAGGGGGAAGGTAACTCGGTCCCCAGCAAACCGGTTGGTAGGCTTCATGAACGCCTGTTTCCACGTAATGAGGCGTCCAGCCTGACTTATCCTGAAACAGACGGATGGCTCGGATAGTCCGTTCCTGACAGAAATCGAACCAGTGCTTTGTTCCCCTGGGAACACTGATCCAGTCGCCAGCGATCATCTCGATGCTGAAGACTTCGCCAGCAGGCGGATGAATGTGGAACAAGCCACGCCCTTTAACGATGAATCGCACTTCATCTTCGTCGTGGGTGTGTTCCTTGTTGAACTTGTTGATCATGGCATCCAGGCCGGGCGTGTCGGGGGTCACGTTGATGACATCAGCGGTCACGTAGCCACCCTCAGCTTTCAACTTCTCGATCTCAGGCGAGTAGGCAGTCAGGATTTCTTCGTTGGAGGCATCAGGGCTGCAGCGTTCCTCCAGGGGCCAGCGTTCGTAGCGAATGCCGTACGGACGAAGGAACGCAGCTACTTCAGCTTCGCCTTCGATGCGCTTACCCTGCAGTGGAACCGTGACAACCGCCATAACTCACCTCATTGCATGGAGAGCGTTCGCCCATGTACTTCAAAGAGGAACTCGAGAATCTCCACATGGCGCCGGGCCGCGAAGAGGTCCTTCCCCCAAGTATATAGACCGTGCCGACGAAGGAGAAATCCATACTTGAGGGGTTCGCCTGGATCGTGGAGAAGCTCATTCACTTCTACTGCCAGCCTGGCAATATCCTGCGTATTCTCGAAGATCTTGAACCGCAGTGTCGTTTCATGGGTTTTGATGCCTTCCAGGCCTTTGAGCATTTCATATCCACTGATTTCGAGGTAGCCTTGCGAAGCAAACCTGTCGCTCAGAATAGTAGACCAGACACTATGCGTATGGAGTACTGCAGCAATTCCCTGCTGCTGCAATGCCATTACGTGCAGCATCGTTTCGGCTGAAGGCACCGGAACTGATGAGGTAGACACCGTGCTGGGACTGCTCTCCCGACTGCATTTGCCTGTTTCATCGACGATGACGAAGTCATCCTGTGTCAGTGCTCCCTTGTCTTTGCCGCTGGCCGTAATCAGGACTTTAAGCGGAACATCACTCAGCTTCATGCTATAGTTACTGCTGGTACCCACCGACCATTGCCGCTGATAGAAGAGCTTGCCGATGTCGATGAGTGATTGCTTTTCTGTGGTGTGTGATGGCATCGGATGGAGTTATGAGTTGTCTGTTGTTGGTTGTTAGTATTCTACAAAGTGCAGGTCAAAGCTGATGAACGTCTGGACGAAGCTTCTGTTGCATTTAAGGCGAGCCAAGCTCCGTCAGCGTTTCGTCAGGCAATGGCCTGAACTGCATGATGCCTTCAAGCAGGCGCTGCTGGCTCAGAACCAGGATCATCCAGGCAGACAATGGCAGGATGTCGAATGGATCAGTGAGCCGGTGCTGCATGTGCTCCCCGACACTCAATCGATCCCGGTGGCTCTGGTGGGCATGGCTGCCATCTATGAAATATCCGGCGACGATGATGCCAGGAACGTGCAAACCCAGGCAGGCACGGCACTCTTTTACTTTGAAAAGGATGTCTGGCATACCCAGGGCAAACTGTTGCTTAACTTGTCCCCTTCAGAAGCATTGCTGCAACTGCAGCGACAGTCTACTTCGGCTCCAGTTTGAAACTGGTATTCAGCGTGATCTGAAACGTAATAGGCTCAACAACATTGTTTTGATACGCTTGCACTTCACGGACAGCCAGCGTCTCGCTGCCATCATCCTTGAGTGTAATCGGAAACTTGGCCACTTCGCCGCTGGCACTGACTGCTCGAGAATAATTCGTATACGTCTGTAAGTTGGTGTACGAAGTGTTGATTGTCAGCAATCCGCCTAGTTTCATGTCAGCAGCTTCAGCGAGGTCCTGGCCCAACGAACGCGATCGCCGCAGAGCTTCCTGATACAGTTTGAGACGGTCTTCCCGAGTAACCTTGGCTGCCATCTGGAACCGTACGTCCTGGTTGTAGAAGGACATGTCGTTTCGCATATAGCTCAAGTTGTTGAAGTTGTTGTTATTATTCTTGGCGAGTTTCTCCATGTCTTCCTTGAATGCATCGGTTACGCCAGACCAGTCCTGGTAGTTCTTGCGAGAATGTTCCTGAATGTCAGAAAGCAGCGAAAGGGCTTCTTTGGTTTTTACCTTGGGCCGCATGTCGATAGTTAATGTGCGTTCGAGCATGCTGGGGTTGGACTTTTCGTTTGGCTGGCCATTGTTAGGGTTCATCATCCCCTGATTCATCAGCATGCTGCTGATCTGCGAATACCGGTTGACCAGGTTTTGCGAACTCATGCTGATGCCTGCATGTGCAACAATGACTTCCGCACCAACATCGCTCAACTTGGAAAGCAGCTTCTTTTCCGCTGCCACCAGGGCGGTCTTGGCTGCATCGATGTCAGCCCCCTTGGCATATTGTTTGAAAATAAGCCGTATCACCTCCGGCGGCTTGGTCGTATCAGCTGTCACGCTGACAGAGATTGAAGGATTCTGTCCCTGTCCATGCGCATGTGAACAGCAACAGAAAACCGCCAGCAACAGCAATGTATAACGCATCATCAAACTCACAGGAAGCTATCACTCCATGTTGGCACAGAGCAGGGCACTATTCAAGCGTTATTGCAGATCGCTGAGATCGAGCCGACCTCGTTCCGCCAGCCAGCGGAAGCGATCGAGAGTAGCAATAAAACCCTCTTCCAGAGTGGTCACAGGCAGCGGACCGAAGTCTTCCTGCAAGCCGGTATCTGAGAAGCCATGAGCAACCGGGAGAGGCGTGGAGCCGTAGCTGATCAGGGTTTGGGCCTCTGGATCGACCTTGCACATGACACGGTGGATCTCGCTGATCTCGACCTGGTTGCCTTTCAAATTGTAGACCTTCGCAGAGCGATAGTCAGGCTTGGCCTCCGCACAGCGCAGGAAACTCTTGGCCACATCATCAGCGTACTGCATGTCCTGCCAGCCACCAAAGCTGATGCGATAGGGCTTGCCGATAGCCAGGCTCTTGAGGGCTTTCGTGGGTTCGCTGGTCATGCCGAAATCGCGACCTACACCGTATACCGTAGCAGGGCGGATGCCAACGCTGCAAATGCCGTTTTCCTGGAAGTAAATGCGGGCGTTGCCTTCGTTGGCAGCCTTGAACACGCCGTAG
>CAYPJB010000210.1:0-7922 GCA_964410845.1 uncultured Bacteroidales bacterium
CCTCTTCCAACTCTAGTGGCTCAGAGGGTTCAAGAACACCATCGTGGTAGACTGCATAGGCAACGATCATGGATACCCCTTGGCAACATCTACATAATACCTCAGGTTCTACTGGAAGTGAAGGTCCATTGGTACCACGATGTTCTCCCTGAAACTCACCTTCTTCCTGCTTGCCACATAGACGATATCCCCGCTCGCTTGTATAAAAACAGCCCTACTCTTGCGTGTTGGACGAAATAAGCCACATCTCGAGACGAGACGAATTCCAGTGAAGCAGGCGGCCTACCCTTATTATGCTGGGTGCCGCGAAGAAGGATGAGCGTTCCATGGCAGTACCCAAACGACGTACCTCCAAGGCAGCCAAGGGGAAGCGACGTAGCCACATCGCCACGGCCAAGGCCCCCCGCCTCCAGTATTGTGCCCAATGCGGTGAACCCGTGCTCCCCCATCGTGTTTGTGCCGCGTGTGGCTTCTATGCCCTGAAAGGCCAAACAGCCTCGCGCCATCCGCTCAAGGAAGACGAAAAAACGGAGAAGTAATCCATGCGTATCGCCCTGGATGTAATGGGTGGTGATCACGGGCCAGCCCCCGTTGTCGCTGGCGCACTGCAAGCTCTCAACGATAATCCCAACATCATACTCACCCTCGTGGGCGATCGCGCCCAGGTCGAGCCCCTGCTGCAGAACCTGCCTGAACCCATCTCCTCCCGGCTCAGCATTCACCATGCCAGCCAAGTGTTGACGATGGAAGATCACCCGCTGCTCGGACTTCGTAAAAAACCCGACTGTTCGATCCTTCGCGCCTGGCAGCTAATGGCGGAACACAAGGTCGAAGCCATCGTTTCTCCTGGTAACACCGGAGCTGTGGTAACTGCAGGTTTGCGTCTGAAGAAATTCCTGAAATACGTCCGTCGGCCCGGTATCGCTACTGTGATGCCAACCCTCAAAGGCCCCTGCGTCATGATCGACGTTGGCGCCAATGCTGCACCGAAGGCTACCCACCTCTTCCAATATGGAGTAATGGGTGCCATCTATGCCAAAAAGATCTGCAATAAGGAACAGCCCACGATTGGCCTGATGAACATCGGTTCGGAATCAGCCAAGGGACACGACCTCGCCAAAGAGACCTACGAACTCTTCAAAGCCAGCCACCTGGCGGATCGCTTCGTTGGCAATATCGAAGGTCGCGATATTCACCGTGGCGCAGCCGATGTCGTGGTCTGCGATGGCTTTGTGGGAAATGTTATCCTCAAAGTCTGTGAAGGCCTCTTTGACTTCGTTCTCAAGATGACAGGCCAGGCACTCGATCAGACACTCACTACCGAGAAGATGCAAGGCCTGGGTGCCATCAAAGCCTTGGGCGAAAAGTACGATTACGCCGCTGTTGGTGGTGCTCCGCTCCTCGGGGTGGATGGCATCTGTATCATCTGTCACGGCTCCAGCAAGGAACGGGCGATTAAGAATGCCCTCATGCTTGCTGCCAAAGAGATTGATGCAGGGCTCAATCAGCACATTGTCAAGGAACTCGAAGAAGACCCCGCTCTTGCCGCTGCTGCGGCTAATGAGTCGGACGATTAGTCAGTCAGCATAAGAATTAACGAAACCTGTCTTGATGGCAATGATTCATTGCACTCCAGCACTTTAATCAGGAAGTGTTGGAGTAGGTCAGCGTAGTTCTTGTCCAATTTCGCTACACCCCCTATTTTCCCAATGAATACCCTTGCATTCTAAGGCACTCTCGGGTATCAGCATCTCCCGTTTTAAGGTGGGAGACGCTGTGATGCGCTATCGAGTTGCCTGGCTGCTGCTATTGCTTTCCACATCGTTGACTTATGGTCAGGGGAATGATCTCTCGGCTTTGCCGCCGCCACTCTTTGAAGAGACCTATCAGCCTAGTTATTTCTTCAACCTCGACTTTGGATTGGTTCGACCTCGGCTCAAGCATCCGGGTGATAGCGAAACGGGAGATTTCAATCAGAAGCTTGATTGGACGGTGTCTCCCCGCTTTGAGTTCGGGCTGATGAACCGTGGCATGTTCAACCCCTACTTTGGTTACCGTGGCATTTACAGTGATGCTTCCGCAGCCGCCTACGAGCCGTTTCTTGATACCGACTATGCCCTCTTCAGTTCAGCAGAACTGCACGCGATGGACTTTGGCGTGCTCACAGAGCCGATGATGTTGCTCTCGGTCATTCAGGCCCAGTGGGATCTCTCGATTCGCTTGACCGTGGCTGATTTCTACAACCGGGCGGACTTCGGTTTCATCGCGAACGAGCCAAGCTACTTCATTGTTCGCGCCCGTCAGCAATTCGTAGGGGCTGGACCGCGGACTGGCTTGCGGATGGCCCTACCCTTCCGCGACACCGGTTTGTCATTGAGTGCAATGGCTGATGTCGGTCTGCAGTGGGGATCCTATCGGGCGAAGGCGAGCATTGAATCCATGGTTGATGGCGAATCCAGTTACGAGGAAGAAACTGCCTCCAAAGGTGGCATCCTCTGGCATACCGGCGCCCAGATTGGTCTGCGCTACGCTCCACCGCAGTTCTGCGAAAGACTCAGTTTCACTGCCGGGTACATGTACGAAGCCTGGTTCTCGAAGGATCTCAATATGATGAGCGATTCTTCTGTCGGTCGATTTGATTACCACGGTCCATTCTTCCGCATGGAATGGCGATACTAATCGAAGCTGCACCGCAATTCGTCGAAGCCAGTAGAATAAGTTCTGCTGGCTTTTTTCGTTACCATCATGATCGACAAAGCAGAGATAGCCAAGATTCTGGATGACTGTGGGACGCTGCTCGCGCTCAAAGGCGAGAACGATTTTCGTTGCCGGGCGTATCACAATGCCAGTCGGGCAATAGAGCAATATGAAGGCGACTTCGTGGGAAAGGTCCAGCGTGATGAGCTGGGGCATATTCCCGGAATTGGCGAAACGCTGACAGCCAAGATCAAGGAGATCGTCGATACGGGCAAGCTCGTCTTCCTGGAGAAGTTGAAAGCCGAACTGCCACCCGGCCTGGTCGAGATGCTCAAGATCGGCGGCTTGGGGCCGAAGAAGATTGCTGTCTTGTACCAGACACTGAAGATCAGCAGCGTGGCGGAGTTGCAGAAAGCTTGTGAAGCAGGCACTATCGCCGGCCTCAAGGGCTTCGGTGAGAAGACCCAGGCCAAGATACTCGAAGGCATCGCCTTCCTCGATAAAGTGGGCCATCGATTCCTGATCAACGCTGCGGAAGAACTGGGCCTTAACCTGCTGGAACTGGTTCGCAGCGTTCGCGGGGTGCAGCGATCCGAACTCTGTGGCAGCCTGCGACGACGCAAGGAGACGGTAGCTGATCTCGATATCCTCGTCAGTGCCACCAACGTCGATGCAGTGATGGATGCCTTCACGAAGTCACCTGATGTCGATCAGGTACTGGTACGGGGCGATACCAAGTCGAGCGTTGTACTCAAGCAAGGTATACAGGCCGATCTACGGGTAGTGGCTGACACGTCGTTCGCCTTCGCACTCCACTACTTCACGGGCAGCAAAGAACACAACATTGCCATGCGACAACGGGCCATTGATCATGGCTTGCGATTGAATGAATACGCCCTCGAAGGGGGAAAGAAGAAGCTGGCGGCTCACACCGAAGAGGAACTCTTCGCTCATCTGGGCCTGGAGTACATTCCGCCCGAACTGAGGGAGAACACGGGAGAGATCGCAGCCAGTGCCGAGAAGAAGCTGCCGAAGCTGATCGAGTTGGATGATCTCGTAGGCACGCTGCATTGCCATACCACTTACAGCGATGGCGCCCATACATTGGAAGAGATGGCTCATGCAGCAAAGAAGCTGGGCCTCAAGTACCTGGGCATCGGCGATCACTCGCAATCGCTCAACGTTGCCCGGGGGCTGACACCGGAGCGGGTCAAAAAACAGTGGAAAGAAATCGATGCCCTCAACGAGAAGTTTACCGGCTTCCAACTGATTAAAGGTACCGAGTGTGACATTCTGCCTGATGGTGACCTCGACTACGATGATAAGTTGCTGGCCCAGTTTGACTACGTTGTCGCCAGTGTTCATACCCACTTTACGCAAACTCGTGAGCAGATGACCGAACGCATCATGAAGGCCATGCGTAATCCTCATGTGGATATCCTGGGGCATGCCACCGGCCGCTTGTTGCTTCGTCGAGAAGGTTATGCTCTCGATCTTGATGCCATCATGAAATGTGCAGCGGAGACGGGGACTATCATCGAAATCAACGCCCACCCTGCCCGGCTTGATCTTGATTGGTTGCACGTGAAGCAGGCGAAAGCATTGGGGGTGAAGTTTGCCATCAACCCCGATGCCCATGCCACCGATGAAATTGGATTGATCCGCTTCGGTATCGATGTCGCCCGACGCGGCTGGCTCACCAAGGCGGATGTCATCAACACCCGCACCTGGGCCCAGGCAAAGAAGCTGCTGAAACAGTAACACCTATGACCACCATCTACCGTCCTCAAGCTCTGGCCCAGCACGATGCCAACCATGTGAAGATCACCTGGAACGATGGCAAGCTTGGCTACATCGCTTGGAGCAAGCTGCGGAATGCCTGCCCCTGTGCTGCGTGCAATGAGGATCGCCATCGCATTACTGCCCCGCTGGCGAAGCCGACCAACACAGGGCTTTCGCTCACGGTGTTGAAAGAGGCACCCAAGGGCGATCCGAAGCCAAAAGCAGTCACGCCACTGGGCAACTATGCTTATAAGATCGTCTGGAATGACGGGCACGATACTGGAATCTACACCTTTGAATTTCTGCATTCGCTTTGCAGCTGGGAACCGCCTCAACGAGAGGTGAATAGCGATGCAGTTGGAGATACAGCATGAGTTCGAACATCAAGTACACCGTGGCTGTTGCCAGTGGTAAAGGGGGCGTGGGCAAGTCAACCGTAGCAGTTAACCTTGCCATTGCCTTGCACAAGCAAGGCTACTCGGTTGGACTGGCAGACGGTGATATCCTGGGACCGAGCATCGGGAAGATGGTAGGCGTGAGTACGGTCGATCAGCGAACCCAGGGTCTGCCCGTCGAGAAGTTTGGCATCAAGATCATGTCGTCGGCTTTCATTTCCCCCTCGGGGCAGGCCAACATCATGCGTGGGCCGATGGTGGGCAAGTACGTCGTCGCATACATCACGCAGATCCCGTGGGGCGAACTTGATTTCCTCATCGTGGATCTGCCACCAGGTACTGGCGATGCACAACTTTCCCTCTGTCAGGAAGTGCCTCCCACGGGCGCACTGCTGGTAACAATGCCTCAGGATGTCAGCCTGGACATCGTCCGTCGCGGTGCCCACATGTTTGAAACGCTTAAAGTGCCTATCCTTGGCGTCGTTGAGAATATGAGCTACTTCCAGGGCGATGATGGCAAACAATACGCCATCTTTGGTTCCGGTGGTGGCGCGACGTGTGCTGCGGAGTACAACGTTCCCCTGATGGCCCAGTTGCCGATTATTTCACAGGTTGCCATCCAAGGAGATGCCGGTGATCCGGTGGTGCATAGCCATCCCGAGAGTGAGGTGGCCAAACAATACCTGGCGCTGGCGAAAGCCGTGGCGGAACGGTGTGCTGCAATCAAGCCTGCAGAGGAGTTGCCGAGTCTGGTGATGTAAGACTTTGAACGCAGGAGTATGTAGATGACTCGTACAGTTTGCGTGTTGCTATTCCTGGCGCTCACGATTCAGCTATCAGGTTGCTCACCAACCCCGGGGCAGCGATTGATTTTGACCAAGATCGAACTGAATGGTCAGGTGATACTTCAAGGTATGTTCGCTACTTCAGATGATAGGAGCAAGCAAGAAACACTGAATATGCTGATGGTCGCCACGTATGAACCAATTGGTGAATGGAAGCCATCTGATATTGCAATTTCTGACGAACTTCAGCCAGTAGACCTCGATGGAAAAATCCGGGTTCTGTTATTGCATGCTGACCAGACATACGGCGAAGCATCTCTGAACAAGCTTCGACTCTATTATGATCAAGCAAAGAATCAGTATCAGTTAATGGGGCCAGAGGTGGCGAGAATCAAGCAAGTGATCAAATGAGCTTGCCATCAGTGACGATTCAGCATGTTTATGGCCATTGAGTAGCATCCGATGAACTCATTCAAAGCATTGGCATCCCCACCCCCCATGCAGTAAACTGTCCAAAGATATCGCTGATAGCTGACGGCTGTACGCTGACAGCTGGAAAAAGGTGCTTACCATGGATTTGCTGGCTGCTTGTCGTGAGGGGTTTGCGGGGATCAATGTTGATAACCAGGTCAAAGAGTCGGCATTGTCATACCTGCGTCAATGGCTCTCGGGCGAAGCCTTCGCGTCTTATCGGCCCCAGATTGAATGGCTGATTGAGCAGAAGCAGTGGGCGGGCCTGCTGGATCGCTTCTACCAGATTCTCCCCTTCGGCACCGGTGGCCGACGTGGGCCGGTGGGCATTGGGCCGAACCGGATGAATGCCTGGACACTCACCGCTTCCGTGCAGGGTCATTCCGATTACCTCAAAGCCAAGTTCCCTAGCGCGGCCCAGTTGCAGGTAGCGGTGGCCTACGATGTACGCTGCTTCAAGGATGCCCGTCAGCAGTATTGCCCTACGTTGCCTAACCCGGTGATGAATCTGTCATCAAAAGATCTGTGTCACCTCGCTGCCCGGGTCTATGCTGCCAATGGCATCCGCTGCTGGGTGTTGCCTGCTGAATCCACTCGTTACCTGGCGACGCCAGAACTCTCCTACGTCATCAGGCAACTCAAAGCCCAGGGTGGGCTGAACCTCTCGGCATCGCACAACCCCGCCGACGACAACGGTGGCAAGTTCTACGATGAGTTTGGTTCACAGCCCGTAGCTCCTGATGATCAGATCATGGCTGATCTCGTCGATCAGGTGGACGACATCCACATCATCACCTGGAACGATGCCGTCAAGCAAGGCATGATCCAGTTCCTGGATGAATCGCTGCACCGGGGCTATATCGATCTCATCTGCAAGCAGAGCCTGGTGAACGCACCGGCACCCGATGAATGCAAAGTGGTTTACACCCCATTGCATGGTGTGGGCAGCATGACGGTCCAGGAAGCACTCGTCAAGCAAGGCTTCACCGTATTCCCGGTGCCTAGCCAATCGACACCCGATGGGCAGTTTCCCAATGTCAAGTCGGCCAACCCGGAAGTGCCTGCTTCGATGGATGAAGCCAAGCAACTTGCGACTGAATTACATGCTGATCTGGTGCTTTCTTCCGACCCTGATGCCGACCGCATCGGTGGCATCGTTTCATCGAATGCTGGCTGGCGGTTCCTCACCGGTAACGAGATCGCAGCCCTGCTCACTCACTTTCGCCTGGAGCAACTGCAGGTACAAGGCCGGCTCAGTACCTCCCCTCTCGTTATCACCACTACCGTTACGACGGGGCAGATTGGCCGCATTGCCCGCAAGTTTGGCGTGCAACTGATCGACGATCTGCTGGTGGGTTTCAAGTACCATGCGGATGTACTCAACCAACTGGAAGTGCATGGCAAATATGCCGACATCACCGGCCGTCCGGAAGACCTGGTGATGGCCACCGAGGAAAGCCACGGGGCGATGGCCACCTCCGAGATCCGTGACAAGGATTCAGGTGCCCCCTGCTTGTTGCTGGCAGAACTAGCCCTGATGCAGAAACGCCGAGGCCGTTCGGTCGTCGATTACCTCGACTACCTCAACCGTACCTATGGCTACTTCTGGAACGGCCTGCAGAACATTGTCATGACAGGCATTCTCGGCAAACAACAGATGCTTGCCATGCTGACATCACTCCGCAACGATCCACCCAAAGAGATCAACGGCCGCAAGGTGATCAAGGTCGTCGATTACTGGAATGAAGACAGTCGCTTCGGACCAATCAAAGGCCAGACCGACCGTTCCAGC
>CAYPJB010000211.1:0-7900 GCA_964410845.1 uncultured Bacteroidales bacterium
TAAAAACGAAGATTTTAGTATTGAAATTTTGATCAAAGAACCGACAGAATTCCTCACTTTGCTATTGACAGAGTAGACAGCTAGGTTATCAAGCCGCCACGTTCACCGGGGGGAGCGGCATTGGCCGGGCCGGTGGATGAACACCTTGCCTGGCCCACTGGTGCTATAGCGCTTTGCGGGAAGTTGCTGTAGCAGCCTTTGCAGGCGAAGCTTGAAACGCCAACGGTGGTGGTGCTTGGGTCGGCCCTGTTGAGCGTGCTTCACGGTTGGGCTTGTCTACTGTCGATGGCCGAGTGGAAATCCACTCGGCCATCGATGTTTTAAGTTCGTGGATACTCATCCCTGGTATCGAGTTGCGTCCGGAAGACCTGCATCGGCGAATCCCTTTTTGCGTAACAGACAGCTGTCGCAATGACCACAGGCCTGGCCTCTGCTGTCTGCTTGATAGCAACTGACAGTCATTCGATAATCGATACCCAGTTTGGTGCCTTCTCGGATGATATCTGCTTTCGTCATTTGCACGAGTGGAGCTTGAATATGAAACTGGCCTCGTCCTTCGACGCCAGCCGCGGTCGCCAGATTGGCCAGTGATTCGAATGCTGTCAGATATTCCTGCCGACAATCCGGGTAGCCACTATAGTCGACGGCATTTACGCCAACAAAGATGTCAAACGCGTTTACCACCTCCGCCAGTCCCAGAGCCAAAGAAAGAAAGACAGTGTTTCGAGCAGGTACATAGGTAATCGGGATGCCCTGCCCCATTTCCTTCTGGCTACGATCGATGGGAACTGCAATATTGTCTGTCAATGCAGAACCACCAATGGCACGGAGATCGACACGGATGATGCGATGACTGGTCACGCTTAATGCAGAAGCCAGTTGCCTGGCTGCGTCCAACTCAGCCGAATGTCGCTGACCATAATCAAAACTGATGGCATGGCAGGAGTAGCCCTGGCTTTTAGCGATAGCGAGCACTGTTGCACTATCCAGACCACCACTCAACAGAACCACAGCAGGTTTCAAATCTATCTCCCAATCGTTATTGCAACTGTTGTTCAGCCATTTCGATAGCTCTCAATAACCCCATCGCCTTGTTCATCGTTTCCTGATATTCGTCGCTGGGAACACTGTCGTAAACGATGCCTGCACCAGCTTGTACATACGCCGTTTGGTTCTTCAAAACGATGGTACGCAAGGCGATACAGGTATCGAGATTGCCACGAAAATCGAGGTACCCTACGGCACCGCCGTAGGGACCACGTTTACAGGGTTCCAGTTCATCGATGATCTCCATCGCTCGCACCTTGGGAGCTCCCGAAAGCGTACCGGCAGGAAGCGCAGCTCGCAGTGCAGACAGCGGAGTATGTGTGGATGACAGCTTGCCTTGTACAGTGCTGCTCAAGTGCATGACGTGGCTGTAGCGTTCTACCGTCAGCAGTTCAGGCAGGGTGATGGACCCGAACTCCGCCACTCGGCCAACATCATTTCGTCCCAGATCAACCAGCATCACATGTTCTGCTCGTTCCTTTGGGTCGGCTTGTAATTCTACAGCCAGGGCACGGTCTTCATCCTCGGTTTTGCCACGCCGCCTGGTCCCAGCCAAGGGCCTGAGAGTGATGATGCTTTCTTCCACGCGAACCAGGATTTCAGGTGAACTGCCGATAAGAGTTACTTCTCCGGATCGCAGGAAAAACATGAACGGACTCGGATTCACTACTCGTAAAGTCCGGTAAATGTTGAAAGGCTTGGCGCTGGTCTCAGACTGTAGTCGTTGCGAGAGTACCACCTGGAAGGCATCGCCAGCTTTGATGTATTCCTGGCATTTCACAACTGCAGCTTCATAGCCACCCGGGGCGAAATTGCTCTTCCATTTTTTGGTGACTGTACCTTGTGCTGCTACATCGCCCAGAGGCAGTGCTTCCACCGGCTTTTGTAATCTGCCCACCAGTTCATCCACTCGCTGGCAGGCCTTGGTATAAGCTTGCTCCAGGTTTGTTCCATCCACCCGAGCATGAACAACTACTGAGACGGTCTTGTTGATGTGATCAAAGATGATCATGCTGTCGTAGAAGGCGAACGATAGATCCGGCAACTGTCGATCATCAGGAGGACAGTTCGGCAACTGTTCGGCATAGCGCACCGTATCGTATCCAGCATAACCAACAGCTCCGCCAGTAAAGCGCGGCAGACCTGGTACGTGGGGCGCATGGTATTTCGATGCCAGCTCTTCAAGATATTGCAGTGGATCAGGATGTGTGCCTTCAAAGAGAGTTGTACCCCCTTCCCTGGCTACGATACGATTGCCCCACGCTTGCACTGTAAGAAACGGGCCAGCTCCTAGAAAGCTGAAACGACCAATCTTCTCGCCACCCACCACGCTTTCAAAGAGGAATGACCAGTTACCCTGTTCGAGCTGTTTGAATGCTGTCACAGGCGTCAGAGTATCGCCCATCAACTGTCGATAAACTGGCACCATGGTTTGGCCGGTGGCCAGTTGCTGAAATTGGCTGAATTCGGGAATATAAGGCATCCGCGCACTCGTCTCTGCGAACGGGTTAATTCAGTAATTGTACCAACCCAGGAACTACTGGCTTACCTCAAAAAGATTCTTCGTCGTCAAGAGTTGCTCTTTTCAACACGTGGGATACAACTTCGTCTGGTTGGTTATTCGCGTTGCTTGATCTATAATGGAAGATGAAGCAGGCGATACCTGATGGCATCAGGTTCACCTATCATGCGACCTCTCTCTCCCGGTCGAAGGAATCAAACGCTATGCCACGAACTGCTCTGAAAAACTTCATCATCGAGCACATTCAGGTGATGGATCAGAATGGAAATGTTGATCCATCCCTTGACCCGAAAATCCCTGACGCTGATCTCAAAGTCCTCTTTCGCACCATGCTCAAAGCTCGCATGGTCGATGACCGCATGTATAAACTCCAGGCCCAAGGCCGCATGGGAACTTTCCCTGGCGTACGAGGCCAGGAAGGCTGTTTGGGTTACGGCTACGCTCTTTCCAAACACGACTCCATTGTTCCTGCCTTCCGCGAAACCGCTGCGCTCTTCTATCGTGGCTGCCCGATAAAGAACATCCTTCAGTACTTCATGGGCATGGAAGAAGCTAATGTCTTTCCGCCTGAATGCAAAATACTGCCGATCCCCATTGCAATTGGCAGCCAGACACTCCACGGCACTGGCCTTGCCTGGGCGAACCAGATTCAAGGCAAACCCGATGTCGTTCTGATATTTTTCGGAGATGGTGGTTCCTCTGAGGGGGACTTCCATGAAGCATGCAATATGGCCGGTATCTTTAAGCTACCGGTCGTTTTTGTTTGCATTAATAACGGATGGGCCATCTCAGTTCCCCGTCGTACGCAGACTGGTGCAGAAACTCTGGCACAAAAAGCAGTTGGATACGGATTTCCAGGTGTGCAAGTTGATGGGAACGACTTCATGGCTACCTACGTAGCCTGTAAAGAAGCTCTCGAACGTGCTCGCAGTGGTGAAGGCCCGACGCTGATTGAAAGCGTGACTTACCGCCTTGGTGCGCATACTACCGCGGACGATCCGAAGCGTTACCGCAATGAAGCGGAGGTAGAAGCCTGGAAGCCTCGCGATCCAATGATTCGCTTCAAGGCTTACATGGAAAAGAAGAAGCTCTGGTCGCAGGAATGGCAAACGTCACTCGAGCAGGAAATCGCCGTCGAGATCGAAGAGGCGGTACGCGAAGCCGAGGCAGAATTTGCATCGATCAATCCCTACGAGATGTTTGATCACGTCTATGCTGAGATGACTCCTGATCTCATCGCACAAAAAGAACAAGCACTCGAGTATGCTGACGAAGTTGCGGCAGCGGCTCATTAACAGCTGAAACTTGGGTTCATGTTGAGCGGTTAACATACTTGCGCTCAACATGAAACTTACTAAGAATCAGCATCAAAATTCAAACCACTCTCCCACGAAGACAAGTGACGTATGCCAGTCATCAACATGGTCAAAGCCCTGAATCAAGCCATCCATGAAGAGATGGAGCGGGATGACAAGGTAGTCATTCTGGGTGAAGACGTAGCCCAGGTTGGTGGCGTGTTTCGCGTCACCGAAGGTCTTCTTGAACGGTTCGGGCACAAACGAGTCATCGATACTCCAGTTTCTGAAGCAGGCATTCTCGGTTGTGCCCTTGGCATGGCCCTTGGTGGCCTCAAGCCAATCGCAGAAATTCAGTTCTCCGGCTTCATGCACAATGGGTTCCACCAGCTCAATTGCCATGCAGCACGCTATCGGACACGTTCCTGGGGGAACTACAACGTCCCCATGGTAATGCGAGCACCTATCGGTGGCGGTATCCGTGCACTCGAGCACCACAACGATTCCGAAGAAGCGCTCTACGTGCAATCACCCGGGCTCAAGGTGGTGTTTCCCTCCAGTCCTCGAACAGCACATGGTCTGTTGCTCAGTGCCATTCGCGATCCAGATCCAGTGATGTACCTCGAGCCAAAACGCGTGTACCGCGCTATTCGCGAAGAAGTTCCCGAGGGGGCTGATGCGATACCCTTTGGTCAGGCACAGGTAGTTCATGAAGGCAAGGACATTACGCTGATCAGTTACGGTGCCATGCTGCAGGAGAGCTTGGAAGCAGCAGACAAAGCTGCCTCCGAACTCAAAGCCTCTGTGGAAGTGATTGATCTACTCAGCATTGTGCCACTGGATGTTGACACCATTATTAACTCAGTGAAAAAGACGGGTCGCTGCGTGATCGTTCACGAAGCACCGCAAAGCTGCGGCGTCGGTGCGGAAGTGATCGCTCGTATTAATGATCACGCCCTGCTCTACTTGGAAGCTCCTATCGCTCGTGTAACTGGGTATGACATTCCCTATCCTTTCTTCGCTCGCGAATCAGGTTATTTGCCCAGTGTCCCCCGCATCCTTGGTGCCATTCGCAAGACCATGGAATTCTAGACACAAGAGCCAAAGCGTTCGCATCGAATTCTCAATCACGGTTACCAGGGTGCTCATTCATGAGCACCCTTTTTCTTTTTCCACTTTCACTCGCTGGTTCTGTTACAATGATCCGCAATCTCATTGGATGAACTGATGCCTACATTGCCAATTACACGCGTTACTCTGTTCAAGCATGGCGTTGGTGCCTTTGAACGTGAAGCAACCGTATCAGGTGCTTCAACGCTGGAACTGACTTTCAAACAGGACGATGTCAGTGATGTACTGAAGTCACTTACGGTGCTTGATCTCGATGGCGGGACGATCCGCAGCGTGGCTTATGATTCGACCAAGCCCATTGAACAGATGCTGGCGGAAGTGGCCATCAGCATTCCTGAGAGTGAGAGCCTGCGTAAACTGCTTCCCCAGCTCAAAGGAGCAGCTATCAGCGTTGTTACACCAGGTTTCGCGCCACTGGAGGGCAGCCTGCTTGGGATCGATACCTACACGGAGGCGGACGAATCAGGGAATCGCATCGTGCCGATGATCTCGCTGGTGACTGCAACTGGTGAAGTACATTCTTTTGACTTGTTTCGCTCATCAGTCGTGCTCAAAGATGAACGCATGAAGCGTGATCTGGAGTACTACCTGCATGCCAGCCTGCTCAGCAAGAAGAAGGAAGCACGCAGCTTCGTCTTCCAGGCTGATGGAGAAGGCCAACGGCGAATTGTCATCAACTATGTGGTGAATGCCCCTGTCTGGAAAGCCACCTATCGGATGCTCCTTGATCCGAAGGAGAAGCCTTTCCTGCAAGGCTGGGCGGTGGTGGACAATGTGCAGGATGAGAACTGGGAGAATGTAGAGCTCTCCCTCGTAGCAGGACTGCCTGTGTCGTTCCAGCATGACCTCTACACACCACGGTTTATTGAACGACCAACGGTTGAGGTGGCTGAGACGACGGGAGTATTGCCACCACAAATCATATCGGGATTCGATTCTCTACGTGATGATGGAGAGATTGAGGCTCTGGCCGCTACCCCACGCATGATGCGTGTCTCTAAGTCTATGATGGCTGGATCAGCTTCCTACAGGGATTCCGAGTCCCTCTCACGGAGCACCCCTGTGCAGGTCCGTGAACGCCAATTGGGAGAATTGTTCGAATACCACATCACCCACCCGGTTAGCATCCAGCGGAATCAGTCAGCTCTAGTTCCCATCGTTCAGCAATCGTTTGAAGGCAAAGCAGTTCTCTACTATCAGAAAGCAGCGAGGGCACAGAACCCGATGCGAGCTGTGGAGTTCAAGAACTCCACTTCACTCACTCTGGAAGGTGGGCCCGTTACCGTGTTTAACGAAGGGAGTTATGCTGGCGAAGCGATGCTCGAGACGACCATGTCGAACGATTTGAAACTGGTTCCGTATGCTGTTGAATTGAGCGTCCAGATTACCGATAGTATTCAGAGTGAACGAGGTGTGGTATCTGCTATTGTAATTACACGAGGGATAGCGACAATCAAAACCAGTCAGGTGAACCGGACCAGATACACTATCCAGTCCAAAATCGCCAAAGAAGAAACGCTTTATATAGAACATCCTCGATCTGATAGGCAAGCTGAGCTTCGAGATAAAACCTATCTCAGCGAAACGACCGAAAACTCCTTTCGATTCAAACTCAATTTGCCTGCCCAGCAGACGACTTCATTTGTTGTCGAAGAAGTATCACCCATCAGCGATCAAGTCAATCTGCAACAAGCCGCTCAGCAGCAATTCGTGCATCTAGCTAATCAGAACCTGCTTCCTCCTTCGGCTCGTCAAACGATACTGCAAATCCTTGAACAGCAGAAGCGATTGGGCCAAATGCAGATTGCAGTTCAACAAACAAGCCAGCGTGAGACCCAGTACGCCGAGCAACAGAAACGTATTCGCGAAAACCTTCAATCGCTTTCAGACCGTGCCAGCGAGAAGGAACTACGCGATCACTATGTCAAATCACTGTCGCAGCAGGAGGATGAGCTGGAAGCTTTGCAGATCGAGCGGAGCAGTTTGCAGAAACAGATAGAACAAGCCCGTCAGCAACTGGATCAGCTACTGATGGGCTTGCAGGTTGATGCGAAGTAAGAAGTTAGTGAGCCTTGGCCGCGGTTCGTGGTCGGGCTGCATGAATTGCCATGCCATGCACCGCTTCAGTGGCTTCGAGGAATGTCTCAGCAAGCGTTGGGTGAGCATGAATCGTGGCAGTGATGTCTTCTACCGTCAGTCCATTCTCCACCGCGAGCGTTGCTGTAGCCAGGAGTTCGGAAACGTGCGGGCCGACCATGCGGACACCGAGTAGGACATCCGAGCTTTTCTCAGCAATTACTTTCACGAATCCATCCGTTGCATTCATCGACTTGGCTCGTCCGCTGGCGGCGAAGAACATCTTGCCAACAGCAACTTCGTAACCCGCAGCCTTGGCATCTTCCTCGGAGAGCCCGCAGTAGGCGATTTCAGGATCGGTAAAGATCACTGCTGGGATAGTGCGATTGTCGAAAGCAGACTTCTTCCCTGCCAGAACTTCTGCAGCCACCGCTCCCATGCGATGTGATCGGTGTGCCAGCATCGGCTGACCAGTGCAGTCGCCAATGGCGAATATATGTGGCACAGATGTCTGGCACTGAGAATTGATCTGAATGAAGCCCTTCTCAACTTTAACACCCTGGGCTTCTAATCCAAAATCCTCAGTATTTGGGGATCGACCCACACACACCAGTACTCGATCGTACTCGGTGGTGGTCGTTTTGCCATCTTTAGCCTGAACGGTCACCTTGACGCTGTCCTTACCAGGAACAACTTCAGTGACCTTGCTCTCCAATTGGAACTGCACTCCACGTGTTTCCATGCTCTTCCTGACGACGCGAGTCATGTCTGCATCAGTGCCTGGCAATAGATGATCAAGCATTTCGACAATGGTGACCTTGGAGCCAAG
>CAYPJB010000212.1:0-7855 GCA_964410845.1 uncultured Bacteroidales bacterium
GGCAAATGAGACCCTGCCTATCTTGAACCGAGCGCCTAACCTGGGTGGGAATGACTTTACAACTTCATTTACCAGCAGTCCGCTGTCAAATGGATTCAGCATCATCAACGTCATCACCGCACCGCTTACTGGCTTAAGTCTCGCCGATAACAACCCTGCGGACACGTTGATACTGAATTTTAGCAGGTCAGTCATCTCACTTTCCTTTAGTGCAGCCACGGGTTCCATCGCCAACCAGCCTCAAGGTCGAATCAACATTGATTGGGGCACCAGTTCGCAGAATTTCCTCACCAACACTCAGTTGCCCAACAACTTTCAGGTGGGATTTCCGTCGATCACTTTTCCGTCACCTGTCAGTAGTGTGCAGGTCAGTGCCTTCAATGGTTCAAATGCACAGGTTCAGTTGTTTGTAGATAACCTCGTGATCAACGCCGTTGCAGTACCGGAACCAGCAACACTGCTTCTGTGTAGTGCTGTGCTGACAGGTGCATGGTGGACGATTCGCCGACGACAACGTGCGAATCAACTGGAAAAGGAGATGGAAGTAGAAAAAACATCTGTGTAGGTGAACCAGCACTCGAAAAGTAAAACTCGGGATCAAGCCACATCTGTTTCCAAAGACATACTCATCGACGGGCAAACAAATAAGATAAATACATCCTTTTAGCCGACCATCTCTTTGGCGGAACGTCGCCATGCCTGCGACTCCTACTGCTGATGGATTCTCTTTTCCGAAGCTCTGAAAACACTTATGAGAATACGATCACGCATTCGACTGCAACCACTGGAAAATCGAGAAGTGCCTGCCTACCTGACAGTGCCACTCGATCCTCTGCGTGATGTTACCGGGAAGCAAATCCTGACAGTACAGCGGTACACAGGCACAGAACTGGAAAGCACCTTCTGGGGGCCTGTGCATTCGTTCGCTGTGTTCGATACTGGTTCACCTACCGTCTCGTTTGGCTACTATTCTAACGAGCAACTGCTTAACCAGGACGGGGATATCATCCCCATTAAGGTGCCTCTGGGATCGGTGGCTGATGCGATCGGAGGCCGACTCTTTTCGGATATTGGCTTTGCGGGCACCATCAGCAACGATGGACTGCACTCCTTGCAGCTCACCTGGGAGTACGACTTTGATTTACGCCCCACGTTCGGAGCAGACTTCACGCTGCCCACCGCACTCCATCAGGCGAATCTGCACCCGATCTCCACTCCACTGGCCAATGGTGAATTGGATAACCCCAACTTTCACTTGCCTACCCTGGCTGGCACACCGTTACTCGCCCCATCCTCTACAGCCCCCGGCGGACGAGCAGCGCTGATCACCTTTGATGGCGCGCACCTCGATTTCACCGAGATTCAAAACAGAGATCTTGATGGTGATGGCATACCAGACCACGGCGATGCCCCTGCATGGATCATCAACCTGCCTGATGTGCAGTACATCGCCCCTGGCTCCACACTCACTGCGCCGGATGGCAGCAGTTCATTCGTTTACATTCCTCTCACCCTCAATGGACAGACCGATGTCGGCAACATTGGCAGCGTTGCTTCCGTTGCGCCGGTTCCCACGCAAAATGCCGTGTCGTTAATGCAAGGTAACGCCATTTTGACGCAACAGCGTTTTCTAGTCGATACCGGTTCCCAAGTCAGCACGATCTCTTCGGCACTGGCCCAGGCATTAGGGCTGGATCTCTCGCAGCCTGGTTTCATGACTACTATTGTGGGGGCCGGCGGCGTTACCGAGGATGTACCTGGCTACGTTCTGGATGAACTGACTGTTCCCACCAGCGATGGCGGAACCATCACTTGGACCCAGGTGCCTGTTCATATCATCGATGTACCAGGTGGCTACGATGGCGTGCTAGGCACAAACGTCTTGAACACGGCATCCATTGCCAGCTACGATCCCTATCGGACCGATGGAGCAGCACTTGGTGTTTCATTCTGGGCTGCTCGACCACCTGAACCTGCTCCACGTCCCCGGGCATTCTCACTGACGCTTGAACTCGCTGGCCTTGCATCGATGGTCGATTTCCCACAAGGGTTCCTGATGCCGGGTGCCAACTTCTCGACAGGGCAAGTCACCGGACGGATATTCCAGGACGACAATCGCAATGGAGCACTCGACACCAGCGAGACAGGACTGCCTTATGCAAATGTTTACGCTGACCTGAATAACAATTTGCAACGCGATTCGAATGAGCCATTTGCCCAAAGCGGAGCCACTGGCTTCTATAGCCTCTCAGGGCTGACGTATGGTAAGGCTAGCAATATCCGCATGGAATTGTATCAAGGCCTGGGATCCATTCCGCGAAGCGTCATTCCACGCAGTGGACAGGCAGCCATTTCGCTCGACCTGGCAGCAACCACTCCACCACCGCAAGTTGACACAGTTACGTTGAACCAGGGCAAAGCACAGCGATCCATGGTGACGACCATGACGTTGACCTTCAATCAGGAAGTCAGGATCCTGTCAGATGCTTTCAGCCTGCTTCGCAACGGCGGGAAGTCATCCCTGCTTGTTCGTGCGATCAGCAGTTCTGAGGGTGGAGTAACTACAGTCACACTGACATTCCCAGGCAACAGTTCGCGAGGGAACTCCCTGCGAGATGGTGACTATCAACTGGTTGTTCGCAGCAACCGCATAACTGGCCTGGATGGTCAAAAGCTCGATGGGAACTCCGATTTCAAGACTGGCGACAACTTCTCGTATCGGTTCCATCGCCTCTTCGGCGATGTGAACGGCGATCATCGAGTCAACCAGACCGACTACATCCAATTCCGCCAGGCGATGGCGGATGGCTACTTCTCTGATCTGGCCCGCATCTTCGATTCCAATGCCAACAAGCGGATTGACATCCGAGACTACCTGGCTTTGCTTGCAAATCGTACTCGATAGGCATGATCCTGCTCACTACCTGAACTTTAGCAGAATCAAAGCTGCTCCTACAGCTTCGTACGTACCTTGAACCAGTTGCTAGTCACATGAGCACTCTCGTCGCATCGCTCCTGACGATACTGCGAATAACACCTAAAAGGCTTAAACTCTTCCAAGAGCCGGACTGCGCCCCCCGAACCAAACGGGTACACGTGAGAAAAGGCTTCATACTCTGGCACAGGTTAGCTATATAATAAACCCTAACACTTTACTATTCATCCATCGTTCCCTTTTATCCATCTTGCCAACCTCCGTATGAAGAATCCGCTGAAGACGCTGAGATGAGTTGTCTCTTTTCAAAGCTTCAGCTATGGTGCATTTATGAAAGAAACTTTGAAGTCAGCGACGACCAGCGTTCTGCCAAAATTTCCCAAGGATAGTGCCTTCCAGACGGAATTGCACCAACGAGTGGAAAACTACTTCGTCAGCACTGGCAAGCCGCAACGCGACTGCCCACGCATGTACCTCAAAACGTTCATCATCCTGCTCAGTTTTGCACTGAGTTACAGCTTGCTGGTCTTCGTACCGATCAGTGTCTGGCTAGTGATCCCGGTCGCAACCTGGCTCGCCTTCTCAATGGGAGCCATCGGCTTCAACATTCAGCATGATGCAGGCCACCGGGCTTACTCCCAGTATGGCTGGGTCAACAAGGTCATGTCGTGGACGATGGACCTCGTCGGCGCCAGTTCCTACATGTGGCACTGGAAGCACGGCGTCTTTCACCACACTTATACCAACATCTCCGGCCATGACAGCGACATTGAGCTCGGCTTCCTGGGCCGTCTCTGCCCGCACCAGAAGCGCTATGGTTTCCATCGCTGGCAACACCTCTATCTCTGGCTTCTCTATGGCTTTGTCGTCATCAAGTGGCACTTGTTCGACGACTTTCACTCGTACGTGACCGGCCGTATTGGGGAAAACCGCTTCCCCCGACCGAAGGGTTGGGATCTGGTTATCTTCATTGGTGGCAAGATCGTCTTCTACTCCCTGGCGTTTGGCATCCCCCTGATGCTGCACAGCTGGTACATGGTACTGCTGGTGTATCTCTATACGGCACTAATCACGGGTATGGTGCTCAGTATCGTCTTTCAACTGGCCCACTGTGACGAGGTAGCCAAGTTCCCGCTGCCTGATGAAATCAGCCAGCGAATGGACCATGGCTGGGCGATGCACCAGGCAGAAACAACCGTGGACTTCGCTCCACGCAGTCAATTGCTTACCTGGCTGCTGGGTGGATTGAACTTCCAGATTGAACACCACCTCTTCCCCAGGATTTGCCACACGAACTACCCTGCAATCTCGAAGATTGTGGAACAAGTCTGCCGTGACCACGGCGTGCCTTACCATGTACATGGCACTTTCTGGGCTGCGATGAAAGCTCACTACCACTGGCTGCGAAAGATGGGCCAGGAACCAGTCATGGCGTAACGCCTGGTGCAATTTACGACCATGAATCTGCTTCGAGTTCTCTGCATAATCCTGCTCATGCTTGGCACCACGACCCTCGCATGGTCGCAGGAAAAGCCAGTCAACGTTCTCTTCATCAAGACCGATGACCAGGCTGCCTGGTCGCTGGGTTGCTATGGGAACACCGAATCGAAGACGCCTACCCTCGATCGATTGGCAGCAGAGGGTGCGAAATTCAGCAATGCCTTTGTGGTAACGCCGGTGTGCAGCCCAAGCCGAGCGACGTTCATGACAGGTTTGCACAGCACTCAGGTCCAGATCAAGGACTGGATCACCCCCGAGCAAGCCAGGAACGGGCTGGGACTGAACACGGATCTTCCCACCTGGCCCAAACTCCTGCATGCCAACGGATATCGCACGGGTTTGGTGGGCAAGTGGCATCTTGGCAATCAATCGAAGTTCCATCCACGGCAGAATGGCTTCGATTTCTTTTCCGGGCACCTCGATGGTGGCTGGGCACCGCAAGAGCCAGTACTGGAGATTGAAGGCAAACCCACCAAAATCGAAGGCTTCAGTGTGGATCGTATGGCTGAAGAAGCTATACGGTTCCTGAGCCTTTCAGATTCCAAACCCTTCGCCCTGTGCGTCCATTTTCGAGAGCCACATACCCCCTACGTGCCGGTGCCTGCACCGGATGCTGCGGTCTTTGCTTCTCTCAACCCGACGATTCCGAACTATCCGCAGCTCAAGGTTAACCAGGTGAAGACCTGGACCAGGCAGTACTATGCCAGCATTCATTCCATCGATCGCAACGTGGCACGTATTCTTCATAAGCTGGACGAACTGAAACTGAGCCGGAATACCCTGGTCATCTTCACCAGCGATCATGGATACAACATTGGCCATCATGGCATCCATACCAAGGGGAATGGCAACTGGTGTACTACGGACAAGACCGGTGTTCGCCCTAACATGTGGGACACATCGCTCCGCATCCCCTTGCTGATTCGGTGGCCAGGAGTGGTGAAGCCTGGCACCGTGTACGACCAGTGGATAACCAATCAGGATTTCTTTCCGTCACTGCTGGCCCTGGCAGGCATCTCCATTCCCGGAAACTACCAGGGTGATAGACGCAACTTCCTCCCTCTTCTTCGTGGTCAACCCTACTCTGCACGCGATGTGCTGTTTGGCCAGTACGACATCTCCAACACAGCCGATCAGCAGATGCGGATGATTCGTACCAGGGACTGGAAACTGGTCAGGCACTACTCCAAACGCTCGATGGATGAGATGTTCGATCTCCGAACTGATCCCGATGAGCTGAAGAACGTCATTGATCAGCAGGAGCACCACGCTGTGCGAGATGCATTGCAACAACGGCTGGAAACGTGGATGCGCTCGATCAATGATCCAGTACTGACCAGCAAGTAATTAGTTCAGACAGACACGAAAGACCAGCCGCTGATACCTGGTGGGCTGGTTATCTTCCACAGCTTTCATGACAGCCTGGGTAAGAGCAGTCTGGTAAATGGCGTGCCAGAGTTGCTGCATGGGGGCGGGGTACTGGTTGATGTTGCACGCCACGAACCCAGGCTCGCTGCTGGCAGCAGGGGCTGCCGTCGGGGTGGCCCATTGGGTATCGTCAAAGCGGCGTGTCATCGATGTTACTCCACAGCTGTCAGCTATATTCAATATCCCTCTCTTTTGGGTGTGAAGTTGAAGCGACCAGCAGGGATGCAGAATTTTGGCAAGTTAGGGATAGCGTACAGGCGGTAAAATCGTTAGCTTAAGAGCAGTTCAGGCCCGGCAGGTTGTCCAAGGGATGGGCAGCCAAGCACCACTGGGCCTGATGAAAAGGAGTTCACGTCGATGGTCAACGCGATGACTATGGATCGAACGAGCATGATGGGCGTCTCCGGAATGCCCACGATGACTGCAGGCCCCGTTTCTTACCCCTCCATGCCAGCGATGATGCCGAGCGTGCCCAACATGATGATGGTGCCTCGTTGCACCGTCCGCATGGAAAAGTGTACGACCGGTGTCAAGATTCACTGTGTCTGCACCGAAGCCGTGGCGGTTTCAATGGTGCAGAACCTCTGCAACATGCAGGCCAGCCAGATGGTAGGCTGCTACGTTACTATGAATGGCCAGACAGTATGCAGCGTCAACTTCTGCTGCTGCGTTTGCACCGTCGAAAAGACAGTCGATGGCGTGTGCATTCATTGCACGACCGGCGACGCCACGTGTTGCCAGGTGGTACAATGCTGTGCCGACTGTTGTTGCAACTGCTGCGTTACGGGCTGCGTCTGCTGTGTCACCATGGGTGGCATGCCGATCTGCTGTGGCCCCTGCGAAGTGGTCAAGAAGAAATAACTTCGAGAAGCGACGCTCTCCATCGCGTGGACCACCCCTGAAAACATCAGGGGTGTTTTTGTTGGGCAAGTTGTTTGTGCCTCACCTCATCTGGTACTCGTCACTTTTCTCAAATATCGTTCCAGTGGAATCTCGTCGAGTTGAGGCACGCACAGCGTGCCCTACTAGTATAATATCTGAGCAACCTCACCTGTTTCCTACCCGCACCTTGGAGCGTTCATGCGTTGGTCTATCCTGGCAGCTTCCTGCCTTCTTTCGATATGCATCGTGCAACTGGCCCACAGTCAGCCTCCTGGCAACAAGCAAGCTGGCGACTGGAAACAACAGGAAGCAGCCAATCTCAAAAACATCACCCAGATCACTGCCGACTATGTTCGGGCTGGGGAATCCTACTTCTCGCCTGACATGAAGCACATCATCTTCCAGGCGGAAGAACGGGAGAAGAATCCATTCTACCAGATGTTCGTGATGGAACTGGCCACGAAGAAGACCTGGAAAGTCAGCCCTGGCATCGGTCGAACCACCTGCGGCTTCTTTAACCCCACTGACCCTGGCAAGATTATCTTCGCCAGCGGACACACCACCAAGACATATGAAAAGGAAGCCAGGGAAGAGTTGGCTCAGCGAGAAGAAGACAAGAAGCAGAAACGTCGTCGACGTTATGTCTGGGACTTTGACCCGGCGATCAAAATCTACTCTGCCAACATCGATGGCAGCAACTTGAAGTGCATTACTGATGCACCCGAGTACAACGCGGAAGGAAGCTACTCCTCCGATGGCAAGCAGATCGTCTTCTGTTCCAAGCGGGATGGACACCTCAACCTCTACATCATGGATGCGGATGGAAGCAACGTCCGACAATTGACCAAGACCAAGGACTGCTACAACGGCGGACCATTCTTTTCACCTGATAATAAGCGAGTGATCTTCCGAGCCGACCGCGACAAGAAGGATGCTCTTCAACTCTTCGACATCAACGTTGATGGCACGGGCGAACGCCAACTCACCAATAATGATGGCGTCAACTGGTGTCCCTACTGGCATCCCAACAACAAGCACATCATCTATTCAGGTGCTGACCACTCGGACCCCATGGTTCGTCCAAACTATGATCTCTACGTGATGAACGTC
>CAYPJB010000213.1:0-7846 GCA_964410845.1 uncultured Bacteroidales bacterium
GGCATTGGTCTACGGGGGATTGAGCCTGCTAGTGGGTATTTTAGCGTTCGTGATATGGAACGGAGCAAGCAAAAGACAAGCCGATCCTGTTAAAATGGGATAATGCGGCAACATGGAAAAGCCAACTCTCCTTGACCCCCATCCCCATTCGTGGTATGACCCCGCCCGTTCGTGGGGGATACCTACCTGTTTGGGGGACTGTCGTTGCTGCTCAGGCGACGACGATACATCATGCGTTCCTGGTGGCTCTTACTGTTGATGCTGCCTTTGTCCAGCTGTTCTCGAGCGTACTATGCTCGCGATGCTGACAAGGAAACGTATGCTGCGCTGGCAGAGCGAAACACCGGCTCATGGCAGATTCCCGAACTGAAGATTGAGCCTCCTCCGGAATCACGCATCTTTGTGCCCGGAGACGAAGTCAGTCCGCCAATGCCTCCTGATGATTCGTTTGCACATGAATACATGCAGCGAGCGAACGGCATCAAGGGTTCCGTACTCTGGAACAAGCTGGGGACGACGGATACCTGGGAAAACCCGGACTGGATGGCCTACCTGGAACGGGATAAGCAAGGCAACGTGCCCATCAATGCGGAAAAGGCTGTGATCCTGGGGCAGTTGCACAGTACCTTCTATCGCACCGAAGTCGAGAATCTTTACCTGAGTGCCTTGGCACTGACGCTCAATCGATTTGAGTTTGTCTGCCAATGGTATCTGCTCAACAGTACCACGTTCCAGCACACTGGCACCGGTGGCTTTCCTACAGAGACCAACTCCCTGACGACGAGCAGTAACCTGGGTTTCCGACAGGCCTTTGCTGGCGGCGGGCAACTCCTTGTCGACTTCGCGAATACCTTTGTCTTCGAGTACACCGGCAAGACTTCATCGGTGAACAGCAATATCAGTGCGACGCTGATTCAACCACTGCTTCGCAACGGCGGCAGGTATGTTCGCATGGAGTCGCTTACGCAAGGTGAACGCCAGGTACTCTACTCCATTCGCGATTTTGCAAGATTCCGCAAACAGTACTATTTCAACCTCACTATTGGTTATCTCGGCTTGCAACTGCAGGCCCAGAACATCCGCAATCAGGAAGACAACGTTCGTCGGCTCATGCAGATTTATCAGCTCTACCTGTTTCTCATCTCCCGAGGCGGAGCCATCTCGCAGGTGCAGATTGATCAGATCTTCCTCAGTCTGAAACAGGGTCAGGCCACACTGATTCAAACGCGAACCAGCTACGAGAATGCTCTCGATAGTTACAAATTTACTCTGGGATTGCCCCCCTCGTTGCCTGTTCAGATCGAGAAAACCCTGCTGGAACAGTTCGCCCTGACCACCAATGAAATGGAAGCGCTGCAAGGTGATTTGAATGCTCTGGACCTCAAGCTCCGGCAGCCAGATCAGGCACCCTCCGTGGCAGAACTGAAAACCCACGCAGAAGCACTCGATCAACTAGTGAAGCGTACCGCCAATGAAGCCCGGGTGGTGAGCAAGGAACTTGAACAGCGGTTGAAGCTATTGCCTTCGCAGAGCAATGATCCAGATGAACAGCAGGCGATGCTCGATTTGAAGAAACTGACTGAACGCGTTTCTGAGCTGTTCGAGGAACTCCTGAAGCTGGAATCGAATCTGGCCAGTAATCTCAAGGAACTGAACGACAGGGAAGCAGCCCGTGATTGGGAACGCCTGAAAAGACGAACCCGTGAACTGATCGCCATTCAAGGTGATTTACTGGTCTATCAAACCCAGGTGCGGGTGTATAACGTGAACCTGAAAGCATTTCCGTTCCAGGAGGAAGAGTGCGTCCGGCAGGCACTGGAAAATCGGCTCGACCTGATGAACGAACAAGCCCGCGTCGTCGATAGCTGGAGACGCGTCTATATCGCCGCTAACGGTTTATTAGGCGGTTTTAACATTATTGGGGGTATGAATATTGGCACGGAACCGGGTACTTATAACCCGTTTGACTTTTCCGCGCAGGCCAGTTCGTATCGAATCGGCGTGCAGCTGGATGGCCCGCTAAATCGCCAGGTTGAAAGAAATACTTTCCGAAGCTCAATTATACAGTATCATAGAGCTAGAAGAACCTACCTGAATCGATGTGATTCAGTGGTCCAGTCGATTCGTCGCAACCTGCGACAGCTCGAAACGGACCGACTGAACTTCGAAATTGCCCGCCAAAGCCTCATCGCTGCCGCACGACAACTGGAAGCCACCAACATCAGGCTCCTCATCGGCGGCGATCTTAACCCGGCAACTGGAACTCTAGATACTCTGGGTGCTCTTGCTTCGCTGCTGCAAGCCAAGAACACTCTCATTGCCTACTGGGTGAATTACGAAACAGGACGCTTGCAACTGCTCCTGGATATGGAAGCACTCCAGTTAGACGAAAGGGGGATATATCGTGACGAACCACTCGCCAAACTCCCCAACAGCGACTGAGTCCGACAATGTGCATCAGGGCCTAACCTCCTTTGATGCGAAACCGTCCCGTGTTCCTGAGATCGAAACGATGCAGAAGGATCTGCTCACTTCGCCTGTGTCCCAATTACCCGCCTTGTGTCCGGACTCCGTGGTAACAGCCACGGCTTACCCTATCACCACGCATGTGGTGCAAGTGACATCGGAACTGATTCCCGCGCCTGCCTACATGCTGCAGACGGAACCTCGCCGCAGGTCCACGAACTGGATGCCGGTAATTGCCTCCGCAGCTCTCGCTCTGACAGCCAGCTACTTCTGGTTTCGACCAATGTCGACCGCTGTGAGCACCTCCGTTGCTGCAGAGAATCACGTACAACTGGTCCGTGCCACCAAGGCACCGCTCGATTCCTGCCTGATTGAGCATGGCACACTCGAAGCCAGTTCCCAGGTAGCTGTCAGTTGCCCGATCACTTCCTGCCCGGTCAGCATCGCTTCAATGCTTCCTTATGGGACCAGGGTGAAAGCGGGCGATGTCGTTGCCAAGCTGGATCTCACCGCCTTGCATACCATCGTTGCGGATCAGCAAAGCAAGATCTTCGCAGCACGACTGAAGCTGACCGAAGCTCAGGAAGCCCTCGATGCTCTCAAGGTCAAAAATGAGGCTGAACTGAGCACGGCGGAGTTGAATCTCGAATTCGCTCAGGTTGATCTCACTCGTTATCAGAATGAAGAGAAACAGGTGGAACTGAATGATCGTCGTGGCCAAATTGCCATGGCAGAACGCGATCTCAAGGAAGCGGAAGAGAAACTCAACTATTACCGTACCTTTCATAAGCGTGGCTTCATCAGCAGTGAGCAGTTGAAAGCCAAGGAAGCTGAACTGGATCGTTCCCGTTTCAGCCTGGCACAGAGCCAGTCTCGCCTGAAGATTTTTGAACGATACATGGTGCCACGCCAGGAACGTACCCTGATAGTGAAAGTGGAGGAACTCAAACGCGACCTGAGTAAGCTGAAAAAGACCCATGCTGCTGCTCTGGTGAAAGCCCAGGCAGACATCACCACGTGCAAAACAGCACTGACTGCGGAAGAAACCAAGCTGCAGGGATTGCAACAGGAGCTTGTCTGTGCAGAGGTGAAAGCACCGGCAGACGGCATCCTGGCAGCGCCACTGGCGGAGGCACAGAAGTCGCGACCCACGACGGGAGCCACGCTGCAGCCGAAGCAGATGATCTTCATCATGCCGAAGATGGAAGAATTGAATATCCGCATTCGGCTGGCAGAAGCAGACATGCGTAAACTGCGTACGCAGCAAGCAGCTCGTATCAACATCGAATGCGATGGCGGCATGACCTGCACTGGCACTCTGGAGAAGATTGAATTCCAGGCAGAATCCTCGTGGGCCAAGAATGAAACGCAGCCGCGTGACTTCGTCGGGCACATCAAGCTCCAATCGCAAGAACCACTGGATTGGACGATGCTCGGTTCGAAAGCCCGAGTGGAATTTACCCTGGATCACATCCCGGATGCTCTCCAGGTTCCCGCCTCCGCCATCACCGAAAAGGATGGCAAAAGCTTTGTCATGGTGATGACGGGAGAAGGGCCTGCTCCTCGTGAACTGCGGACGGGCTCCACCAATGGCAAGAATGTGGAAGTGCGTCAGGGTCTCGAGCCAGGCGAAAAGGTTCTCGTGACCACGAAGCTGAAGCAGGAATACGTGGCGATGCCATAAGCTCAGCTATGGATTTCCACAACGTCCAGATCATGTAATTCATGATCGCGACTGACAGTTTGACCATCGATCACGCCCGTACCCCAGATACGGGCGTGTTTGAAATTCTTGGCCAGGTCCTGGTGAATACTCTCTGCCAGATCAAACACCGTGCTGCCATCGGGGACGGTGAACGGGTCTTTCTTCACAACTGGCTTGCCAGGCTGCTTGCTGTAGATGCGGATTAACTGCAACAACTGGAATGTCGCCTTCTTGAATTCTTCGACACCTGCACCAGTCGTACACGACAGCTTGGTCCACGTGGCCTGGGGCGGAATCATCTCGGCATAGAGCTCCTGGCGGAAGTCTGCATCGGGCAAGTCGATCTTGTTGCCTACCACCAGGCAGCGTGTCCAGTCGAACTCAGGGTCCACATCAACGTCGCTGTGAAAAGCCAGCTTGATCTTCGCATCCTTCAGTCGATCCAGCACCTCCTGGGTGGCAGTCAGGCCATCATCATCTCCTAGATCAATGACAAGCAGTGCAGCATCGGCATTGCGGATCATATTGGCCTGCCAGCTTTCAAGATGATCTTTGGTGATAGGGGGCAGATCGATAAGCTGGATGCGGACTTCTTCGGTTTCCATCATGCCCGGGATTGGGTCTCGGGTGGTAAAAGGGTAGGCTGCGACAGTAGAACTGGCCTTGGTGACCTTGGTGATGATGCTGCTCTTGCCCACGTTGGGAGCGCCGAGGATAACGATCTGCCCTGCACCCTGACGTGGTATCTTGGCAACGCCCGTCGTCTTGGTCGGAGCACTGCTCTTCTTTTCAATTTCCTCCCGCATGTTGGCCATCTTGGTTTTCAGATCGGCCTGCATTTTCTCGGTGTGCTTGTGCTTGGGAAGCAGTTGGTACATCGTCTTCAGGCAAGCCAGTTTCTCTTCGCTGGTCTTGGCCTTCTTGAACGCTTCCTCAGCGGCACTGTATTGAGGGGTCAAATTAGCGGGCATGGGATTCCTTTTAGCTATCAGCTTTCAGCTATCAGCTGTCAGCCAGGCAGCACTCATAGTTCTTAGACTATGGCCAAGAATGCTGCATGTTTAGTACATAGAGTAACATCTACAACAATTGCTATTTGCTGATAGCTGACAGCTGAGAGCTGATAGCTATTCGCTGAAAGCTATTCGCTGAGAGCAATTCATGACCGGTCTTTACGAACAGATACAAGAATCCGCCCAGTTCATTCGTTCCCGCTGGAAGGGTGCCCCGAAGATAGGCATCATTCTTGGCACTGGGCTTGGTGGCCTCGAAGCTGACATCGCCACGGATACGACCATCCCGTACGGCGAGATTCCCCACTTCCCCGTCTCCACCGTCGAATCCCACGCAGGCAGACTGATCTGTGGCAAACTCGGCGGCAAGGAAGTGATTGCCATGGCTGGCCGTTTCCACCAGTACGAAGGGTACTCGCTCCAGAAAGTCACCTTCCCCGTACGGGTCATGAAAGCTCTCGGTATCGAGACGCTGATCGTCAGCAACGCCTGTGGCGGGCTTAACCCCCAGTTCACCAAGGGCGACCTGATGCTGATCGAAGATCACATCAACCTGCTTGGCGATAATCCCCTCATCGGCAAGAACGACGACCGCCTGGGACCTCGGTTCCCTGATATGTGTGATGCTTATGATCGTGAGTTGCTCAGCCTCGCGGAACGCATCTCCCGCGAAGAACGTATCCCCTTCCAGAAAGGTGTCTACGTGGCGGTCACCGGGCCGAACCTGGAAACCCGTGCTGAATACCGCTTCCTGCGAGGCATCGGTGCTGATGTCGTTGGCATGTCCACCGTTCCTGAAGTCATCGTCTGCCGGCATGCCAACATCCGAGTACTGGGTATTTCCATAGTGACGGATATGTGTCTGCCTGATGCACTGCAACCTGTTTCGCTGCCTGAAATCATCGAGACCGCGAAGCACGCTGAGGTGAAGTTGCGTACGCTGGTCAGGAAAGTGGTCGAGAAGATTTAAGCTCACAATACTCGTCCCCGACAGAGCCAAGGGATGAGTTGAAGGGAGAGCCATGGGACGAGGTCGCTTGCGCTTGACTACATGCTGTCATTCCGACTACATTGACAGCAGCGATCACCTCTCCCTCTTCCCGGGTGTACGATGAAAGAAACGTTGACTGAATATGGAGTAACCATTGACGCACAGTCGATGATCGAACCGCCCGATCCTGAAATTCTCGAACTCGAACCGAATCATCCTGGTGAGCATGACCAGGCCTACATCGAGCGCCGTCACTTCCTGTTCAATCTCTGCCGTCGGCATCGCTTACAAAATCTTGGACCACCCATCATTGAGTATCTCCCTGAAGAGACTCGCATCTGGCGGGAGGTCAGTCCCAAGCTGGATGAACTTCATCAGAAGCATGCCTGCTCTATCTACCTGAAAGCCAAGAAGCAACTAGGCATCAGTGAAGATGAGATACCACAACTCAAGCTGCTGAGCGAACAGGTAAAGAAGGTCACCAACATGCACCTGGTGCCTGCTGAAGGCCCCATCGCTTACCGAACCTTCTACTCATACATCGCTGAGCGAGGCTTCCCCGTCACTCAGTTCATCCGTCATGGCTCCCATCCGGAATTCACCCCGGAGCCTGACATGATTCACGACTGCCTGGGCCACGTGCCTCCATTGATGAATCAGGACTATGCGGAACTGCTCACACTCATCGGCAAAGCAGCATTCACTACCAAAAACCCGCACCACGTGCTCTACCTCAAACGATTCAGTTGGTTCAGCATCGAATTCGGACTGATGGAAGAGCAAGGCGAAACCAAGGTCTTCGGGGCAGGCATTCTCTCCTCGACAGGTGAGATACCCAATTCACTCTTCTCGAAGGATGTAAAGCGGGAACCCTTCGTCACTGATACGGTGATACAAACAGACTACGATCCTTCGCACATGCAGAATCATCTCTTCATTGCCCCGTCATTCGTCTTCCTGCGACGCGAGATTGAATCGTTGATCAGACGATTGGGGATTCCTGTGCTGTAATTCGTCCCACTGTGCCACACTCCAGCGAGTACTCACGATGGGGTGTGGCTGCGAGGCATGAGATTCTGAAGCAACCGAATCAAAGTAGATACATCACTTGCTTCGAAACCACACCCCGCCGTGAGTACACGTCGGAGTGTGGCACATGTCTGTAACCTTGAGACGCTCACACTAGAACGAAAACTGAATACGCAGAAATGGCCCGTGGACGGTGAGTTTGTCGGAACCATCGCTGACGAATCCGAAGCGTTCGGTGGACCAGATTTCGTAACGATAGCCACCGATGACTTTGAGGATACCTTCAAATCCGGGCACGTACATAGACAGGCCCGCTTCGAGATCGAGGTTCCAGAGCGTATCCCAATCCTTGTTGCTGGTGTTGGAACGGCCGACGGCTTGCGGGCTGTAGACACCTTGCTCACGGAACTGGCCCCAGAGGTAGCTGAAGCTGGCTTCGCCGAAGACCGTCATCTGCCAGGCTGACTGATCGAACATCCAGTAAGGCCGCACGCCCAGCCGACCGCCACCGACGTAGAAGTTCTGTTCGCGATGATCGAAAAGGGGGCCAGCAATCGTTGATGCTTCTTCCCAGGTGTTCATATAGGCCCACGCAAACCGGGTACCCACATCGAAGCTCATCCCCAAAGGCATCCCTTCGCC
>CAYPJB010000214.1:0-7829 GCA_964410845.1 uncultured Bacteroidales bacterium
TCTACCTCGCATTGACCTATACCAAAATGGGGCAACTGGAAAAAGCCAAAGCAGCTTTTGCCATCACAGACAGGCACGTGGCCAAGTATCCAAAAGATGTGGTCATGATGCGGTTGAGGAAGGAGGCGCAGGGATTGTTGAAATAGTCCGAATAATAGTTGGCTGCCCCAAAGCAACCTGTTGGACAATCATTTCCACGAACTGGAAGATGATCGAAAGATCACGAATGTCGAAGGTTCAAGCCAACAGCTGTTTGAAGAGATTCATATTCAGTTCACTGCGGGTTAATTGGCTCACCTACTGGTACTCAGCTTAATTCAGCCCTTTGCATCTTCGGTAAGGCGCTTCATCGATGCCAGGGTGAACTGGATAGCATCCTGGCACATGCATTCAGGTTAGATGCCCCCATCGAGGCAATGGAAAAGATGGATGTCGACACAGTTAAGAAAGTGAGACAGGCTTTTCAACGCTCTCGACAAGTTCATGGCAACTGCCATCCGTGTTGAAAAGAGGCAAGTCTGGTTTCTCCGACTGTCCTCGATTAGTCTCGCCAACTCAGGAACAATGTCAGCACACTGATCGGTTCGCGTCCACGGTGGAAGCCACCTGTTCAGACTGGTGCTGACGTTATTCATGACGATCGCGACCACAATACAAACTGATTCGCGAAAGTGGCTGCGCGCTGAACTGCTTGGCAAGCATCTGCATAGGACGCGAAACGGCATTAGTGTCTATGTGGTCGAAAGGAAAGGCAAGTACATGGCTCGTGGGCGATTTCTCGGAAAGAATTATTGCGAAACTCTTGGAGGAAATGAAGCAGATGCTGAATCGAGATTGCGCGAGTTGCTATCCGAACTGGAGAAGGACACATTCCAGCCACCTCGGGAGCGACGGAATCAGCTCGTGCAAACACGTATAGCGCAGCCCATTACATTCTCAGAGATGTTTAACGCGTTCCTCACTGATGTCAGGGGTACGAAGGGTCGAAAAACAACTCAGTACTATCAAGCAAAGCTTGGACATGTTGAACGATTTGCTACCGAACCTGGGAACAGTAGACGATGGCCCACCGTTAATAGCATGGATCGTGAGTTCATCCTGAAACTGCAAGATCAGCTGCAACGCAGTAGCGTTACTCCGAACGGCCATGCACACAGCATGGCCAAACCCATGTCGCAACGTCAGATTTACAACGTACTGTCAGCGCTCGGCACCATGCTGAAGTGGGCACAACGTCCCGACTTGCGCCGACTGCCTGCACATTTGGTCAATCCGTTGACAAGAGAGTTGATTGGTGCCAGACCTACAAAAGATCCATTGCGAAAGCTTGCTATCGACGATAGCCAACTGCTCCATTTGATTAAACTTGCCCAAGAACCACCCCGATATACTCCGATGCATGTTACATCAGGCGTTTAGTTATGCAAGCCTGAACCGTCACCAGGAAGCCGTAAACCTCTATGTTCAATATTTGGAGCTCCAGAAGAAAGTTATACCTAAAGATCATTTGACAACATTCTGGTGTATGAACGCTCTGGCCAACAGCTATGCACATCTAAAACGGCATCATAATCTTTTGAAACTACTCACAGAAATCTTGGAGATCCAAAAGCAGGAACTTCCTAATGACAACCCCGAAATACCTCGCGTAATGAACAATCTCGCATGGTTTCTTCTAACAACTGAGGAAGTTAACCTAAGGGACCACCAGGAAGCGTTAACATTATCCCGCAAAGCTATCGAACTGTCAAAAGACAACTGGGTCAACTGAAACATTTCACAACCTGGATACACACAGCCTAGCTGCCTATCGCAATGGACTTTGGAGGGAATCTCTTGAGTCTCGTGAGAAGATGATCAAGCTTCGGAAGCCACGAACGGAAGACATGTTCTTCCTGGCCATGTGCTTGTGGAAGCTGGATCGTATGCAGTACAAACCCATACACTATCACCTCATCCCAGTGCTACATCCAGCACCATCATGGTGACGAAGCCCAGCATCAGGGTGATCGTGGCCAGATCGATGTTGCCTGCGCGTTCTACTTCCGGAATCAGTTCTTCTACCACTACATACACCATCGCCCCCGCTGCAAAACTCAAAGCATAGGGCAACACCGGCGCAGCAACCACGACCAATGCGGCCCCCAGCATGGCAGCCACTGGTTCCACCAGGGCCGACAACTGGCCGTACCAGAAACTCTTGAAACGGCTTACTCCTTCCGCCCGCAGTGGCATGGCAACAGCAATGCCTTCAGGGAAGTTCTGGATACCAATGCCTATGGCCAGCGCGATAGCAGCTGACTGACTGGCAGTCGGCACGCCAGCGACGATCCCACCGAAGGCTACGCCGATGGCCAACCCTTCCGGGATGTTGTGCAAGGTAATGGCTGTGACGAGGAGGATGGAACGCTGCCAGGTGGTTTTCGGTCCTTCTGCATCGGACAGGGGCAAGCCGAGGTGCAGGTGAGGCAGCGACTTGTCCAGCAGGAACAGCACCGCACCGCCCAGCAGAAAACCTACAGCAGCTGGAAACCACTGGGGCATCGGACCGTGTCTGGAAATCTCCAGGGCAGGGGCCAGCAACGACCAAAAGCTGGCTGCAAGCATCACGCCGCCGGAAAATCCCAGCATGGCATCAAGCAAGCGTCGATTGATCTGGCGGGCAAAGAAGACCGTAGCCGCCCCCAGGGCTGTGACACTCCACGTAAAAAGCCCGGCCAGTAAAGCCTGTATCACGGGTGAAAGTGTGCTGAAAGATGAACACATGCTGTGATGATAGCAGAACGCAGGCATTCCATTTAGTAGAAGTGAGATCAAGCATCGTGTTGCACCCACAAACTTAATCATTGAATCCGGGTGTACTGGTGCGATACAGTGGTGGTGACAAGTCAACCCATCTACAGGTGCTTCGATGAACCGTTTCATTCTCCCGGTCGTTGCATGTCTGCTACTGGTCGCCTGCTCTGCAACTGCGGACGACAAGAAAAACAACGAACCCTTTCAGGGCAAATGGACGTTTGTTTCAGTGGTAATCAATGGCGAGAAGATTCCTGCTGAGCAATTCGCAAGGGCGGTCGTCACTATTACGGGTGATGAACGCGTACTGAAAGATGGTGATGAAGTGAAATCGAAAGCAAAATACCGTGTCGATCCAGCCAAATCACCCAAAACCATCGACATCTCTGTCAGTGAGGGAATCCTCAAAGGGAAAAGCCTGAAAGGCATTTACGAATTCTCTGGTGACACAGTGACGATCAACGTCACACTCGAAGGCGATGAACGTCCCACGGATTTCACCTGCAACGCCAACAGCGGCAGGTTGCTACATGTCTTCAAACGGGTCGCCGACAAGTAATTTCACGTCTGATCAAGGAAATACGGTCACAGTGTTTCCGTGATGCAACTCTTCATCGGGAACATGAGTGATGGGTTACCCGTTCCCATGTCCTGTGATGCGGGATTTCAGCACATCCTTGCTCACTACCTTCTGCCCATGCTGCTGCTCGGCAAAGACATCGTAATCCTTGGGATTATCGATGAAAGGCAGCATCGATCTGACCTTGTTAATGAGCTTGGCTTTCTGCACCTTGTGCATGCGGGTTAAGCCGCCTGGATCGACGTTGCCTTTGGAGAGGTCGAGCCCTTCGATTTCGAAGCGGGCATCGACGATGTATTCTCGTGCCGTGGTCTGCATCGGGTGGATGTGCTTCTTGACCATGTTCTCCACGTCAAGCTTCCAGCCGAGTGCGCCGATATCTTCAGCCAGGAAATTAATGATGTCGCTGGTGTTGGTACAGGCGACGAAATAACAGCCAGTGAGCGGATGGGCTTTGAACAACTTGGGAGATATCTCTATCTCGTCTGCCTTCGAGAGAATCTTGTTTGCTTTGTGTTTCTCGTAGTAATCACGACCAATCAGATAGATCTGCAGACTGAGAACTGCCATTGCTGTAGCGAAGCCTTGCAGCGGCGTTACTACCGCACTCACTGTCGGGGCACCATATGCAGCAGCATCGGCAATGATGGCAGCTGCCTTGACGCTGGCATCCACGCCATAGATACCTGCCAGGCGCCCTGCCTGATTGCGATCGCGAGCGATCATCTGGCGAATCGCTTCCGCTGCTGCAATGGGATCACCTTCGCCGAAGGCATCGAGATGATCCCCCACCTTTACCCAGTCATATTCCTTCTTGATAGCAACGGCTGTGTTCTTGATGGCTTTCGCACCACTGGTGGCAACCGAGAGATAGGGGGCCACTGCACCAGCGATTTCGCCAATGAAGTCGGGAATCATGTCCGTCAGCGTCTTCAGTGCTTCCTGAATCACTTCGAGCGGGAACTCGCGGAGAACCTCGTCGAGAAGTTCCCTGACCAGCTTCATGGCCTGTTCGCGAATAGCCCCGGTGACGGGAGCTGCTGCTGCCGAAGCTGCCTTTCCGCCTTCGGCTTTGGCTTTATCAATCTTTTTCTTCGTGAAAAAGATGGTACTGAGCAGGCCCGTTTTTCGGACAACCATCTTCCGGTCTTTGAAGAGGTTGACGAGGGCTTCTTCGCGAGCCTGCTTGATGGCAAGCCTGGCCTGATCCTCAGCCCAAATCTCAAGGCCATAGAAAGGCAGTTCCGACAGGTCAGCCAGAACGGTAGAAGCCTTGATGTCAGGCACGCCGAAGAGCTGACCATCCAGCATTTCGATAGCCTTCTGCCTGTTGCGCTCGCTGGTTCGCCAGGCAGGCATGCCTGCAGCCCCATCGAAGCCCTTGTACATCTTCCATTGGTGCAGGGCGAGTTTCAGTTTCTTGAAGTTCTGGTCCGTTTTGGACTGGTGGTATGTCTTGAGTGCCTTGTCAACACATCTGAGCTGTTTGCTGCGTGGTTTGAACCGTACTTCAGTGAGTTGCATCCAGGTCTCGTGCTGCATCACATAGGGCATGGGTCACTCCACCAGGCTTGGCGTCATTGCGATAAGTGTTGGTGAACGATTCCCAACAGAAACGCATCGTCTGCGTCGTGATTCGAATGGTTTTCAACGATCTACTCTTCCTGTTGATTCATGCGAATGGAGCTCGCACCGCGGACAACGGAGTTTTCGATCTCAACATTTTTTGGAAAGTTGATGAAAACGAAATATGTACACTAGTACACTTTTATGGGAAATGAGTATGATTGGAAGACACTCGCGGCAGTCGTGGTGAAGAAGCTCCGTTGACATTGGCAGATGCGAGACGGTGTGGATGGATGAGAATACCCGCGCGCACGTAAGCGCGCATGTACCACGATGACTGCTCACCACGCACACACGACCAAAGAAGCGAGATCGATTAATCCCTTAAAAGAATTCATTTATTGCAGGAATGTATGAACTTGAGCACACACGTTGCTCGACACAACTCCGCGCGCACATGGTGCTGAAGTAGTTAAATAGTAGAAATTTTAATTCTATGAATGAAGTTATCGGCCTTGCATAGGGTTTATAGAATGGTTTCTCTTCAAGACTTGGAGGTCTGGAATCCATAGCGGAACTCAGGACCGGATACACAACTCGGCTTCCCCATGTTAACACCATCTGTTATACCACCCCTCCGTTCGTAAGGAGACGACACAATGTTCCAACAGGGCATGTTTGTAATCGCGTTAGGGCTGGTGCCCGCTACCTGGATGTATGCCCAGCAGCCTGATCAGGTTCCACCCCCCGTCATACAGGCATCCACCACCGGCGTGGCAGCCAAGGTGAATGGCGAAGTGATCACGGAAGCGGCTGTTGCCCGTGAACTCAAGTACGCTCCTCCGACGGATGCTGCCAAGCTGCGTCCAGCGATCCTCAATAACCTTGTTGATCTGATGCTGATTGATCAATATCTGCGTGCAGCGAAGGTGGAAGCAGCACCGGCTGAGGTGGAAAGCCGTTTCAAAAAGATGCAGGAAGAAGCCAAGACCCAAGGCAACATGGATCTCAAGCAATTGCTCGATAAGCTCGGCGTCACTGAAGAAGAACTGCGATCGATGCTGGTCTCCGATCTGCGATGGGAAAACTTCGTCAAGAGCCAGGCTGATGATGCCAAGCTGGAACAGTTCTTCAATGGCAACAAAGTCATGTTCGATGGTACCGAAGTGCACGGTCGACATGTGCTGATCGCTGTCAAAGCTGATGCACCGGCAGCGGAGAAGCAGGCAGCTCAGGCCAAGCTGGTTGCCCTGAAGACGGAAATCAACCAGAAGGCAGCGGAGCTGGCCACCAAGAATGATCCCAATGCTGATCCTGTTACCAAGGCCAAAGCCCGGATCGATAACCTCGAAACCGCTTTCGCTGAAGTGGCAGCCAAGGTTTCTGATTGTCCTTCCAAGAAGAACGGTGGCGACATCGGTTACTTCCCTCGCATCGGCATGATGGTGGAACCGTTCTCTGCCGCCGCCTTTGCTCTCGAACCCGGTGCCATGACCGATGTAGTCGAAACTCAGTTTGGCTATCATGTCATTCTGTCGGTGGACAAGAAGTCTGGTAAGGAAGTGAAGTTTGCTGACATCAAAGACCAGGTCCGCGAAGTGTATGGCGAACGTCTGAAACTGGTCATGGTGCCTCAACTCCGTCAGCGTGCCCAGATCATCATCTCTCCCGAGGCTGGAAAGTAAGTCTCGCGTTGCGAATTTCGACTCGATGAGATTCGTTGATATCGACAAGCACCTGTCTAGTGAGGCAGGTGCTTGTGCTTTTGATGGAGTGCAACTATGTTGAAAAACAAGTGACAGTTGACAGCCAGCAACTATTGTGAAGCAGGTAGTCACTGCTCTCCAGCGAGTAATGCAAGGAATGTCCATGACCAATTGGAACGCCATCCGTGATGCGGTTTACAAGAATCCCACTGTTACCTACCTCAATGCCGGGTCGATCAGCATCACGCCGAAGGTAGTTTACGAGCAGGCCTGCCAACTTCGTGAAGTGATGCATGGCAACCCGGTGGACTACGTCTGGCGAACCAGTGGCGAACCACTTTGGAAAGCCCGATGCCGACTGGCCCAGTTTGTCGGCACCACACCCGAACGATTGATCCTGGCCCAGAATGTTTCGCAAGCCATCAATTTCATCACGACATCGCTGAAGTTGCCTGCAGGCAGCGAAGTGCTCACGACCGACCATGAATACCTGGCCATGCGATGGTCGTGGGAACGGGCCACCGAACGCCAAAAGGTCTCACTCCGCACAGTGCAGCTACCCATCTATCCACAATCGCCTGATGAACTCACGCAGGCCATTATTCGGGCGTTCACGCCACAAACCAAGGTGCTGTTCATCAGCCACATCCTCTACACCACCGGAATGATCCTGCCCATCAAGACCATCTGCGAGGCTGCATCTAAGCAAGGCATCATCACCGTGGTGGATGGAGCCCATGGCCCGGGGATGATACCGCTGGAACTCGATGACCTCGGGGCCGACTTCTACGCCACCAACCTGCACAAGTGGTTCATGTCGCCCAATGGGGCGGGGTTCCTGTACGTGAAGCCTGGGCGTGAAGAGTTGATTGCACCCTGGCAAGTGAGTTGGGGCTACAAGTACGACAAGAACAAAGCCCACGAAGTCGGTGAGTATGGCTGTACGTACTGGCAACGCTCGTTCGAGTTCGAAGGCACCCGCGACATTACCCCCTGGCTCACCATCGGCACCGGGGCTGACTTCCTCGATGGCATCGGCAAACCTGTCATCCGCCAGCGGCATCATGAACTCAGCACACTGGTGCGGGAGAAGTTCACCGGGCTGGTAGGGCTGGAACTGGTCACTCCGAATCATCCTGAATTACGGGGTGGCCTGACAGCATTCCGCATGCCCAAGGGGG
>CAYPJB010000215.1:0-7794 GCA_964410845.1 uncultured Bacteroidales bacterium
CGACGGAGTTGCGGTAGTAGCTGGTCTGGGCCTGGGCGACGTGGCCGATGTTGCCTGCCTTGATGTACTCGTTTGCCATCCGCCAGATGGGGTTGGCCATCGACTGTACGCCCACCGACATCACGCGGTTGTATTTCTTGACTGCATCAACGACGGCGTGCGATTCCTCGACGGTGCGAGTCATCGGCTTTTCGCAGTAGACATCTTTACCTGCCGCCATCGCATCGATCGACATCTTGGCATGCCAGTGGTCAGGCGTGCTGATGCAGACGACATCGACATCTTTGCTGTCGAGCAGTTGCTGATAGTTCTTGGTGACGAGCTTCTTGTCATCGGGATCGACATTCAGTGTTTTGGCGGCGGGGATGAGGCCTCGGCCGCTGCTGCTCACTTCCATGTTGCCATCCCAGACATCGCAGACACCAGCGACGCGGACGGGTTTGCCTTCCTTGATCATGATGTTGATGATGGGGATGTGCGATTCCATGGCCCGGCCACCGGTGCCGAGGAAGGCGATGCCGATCTTGTCGTTGGAGCCGAGTACTTTGCTGTAGGATTTGGCGGGGAGGGAGAGGGCAGCCGCGCCAACGGCGGCGGTACCGAGAAAGCCACGCCGATGCAGGGGATTCATGGGAACTCCATTGTGGGGAAAGGTGTATTGGGGTGACGGTGGGTATTATGGCAGATGGTGCGAGGGAATGCCAGCAGAAGTTGTTGGTTAAGAGCCGAGGGACGATAGTCCCCGGAGTGGGTTGGCGTTGAACTGATGTTCGTAGCCTTGGGGGTTGAGGGGTACTTGGGTATTGTCGCTTAGGTGTAGTGTGATGCGGGCTTCGCGTGGGCCCGCCCCCGGCTTGAAGAGCCGGGGGCTAAATGGAGTACAGTGGCCGATATGGTGGAGTGTGATGCCTTCGATGGGTTGCTTTAGCAGATGCTGCGCATCTGCTTCACTCACGGCGAAGAGGAGTTCGAAGTCTTCGCCATCGTGGATGGCGTGTTCGAGGGGAGAGCGGCTGTCGTTCATCGTCTTCGCCACATCGGTGATGGGGATGGCGTTGGCATTCAGTTCGGCGTTGCAGCCACTCATTTCACAGAGGTGATGCAGATCGGTGGAGAGGCCATCGCTGAGGTCGATCATGGCGTGGATGTCGACTAGTTCGTGAAGTCGCAAGGCTTCCTTCACTCGTGGTGTGAAGTCGAGGTGGTGCCCCAGGATGGAGCCGCCGAGTTTGCCGGTGACCAACAAGGCATCGCCGGGCTTGGCGCCGCTGCGGGTGACGACGCCTTTGGCGGTGGGTTCGCCGAAGAGGGTGACGTTGATGGTGAGCGGGCCATCCCATGCGTTGGTGTCGCCGCCGACGATGAGGGTATCGAAGGCGGTCGCCTGGGCGTGCATGGCCTGGAAGAGTTCCTTTGCCCACTCTTCCGAAAGATCACGAGGCAAGCCGAGACTGATGACGGCAGCAACGGGCCTGGCTGCCATCGCTGCCATGTCGCTGAGGTTGACCGACATGGCTTTCCTGCCGATGCGGGTGGGGCCAGCTTCGCGGAGGAAGCAGCTTCCTTCCATGAGCATATCGGTGGTGACAACAAGCTTGGGGGAAGGCCAGGCGAGAACGGCACAGTCGTCGCCAGGCGGGACTTCAACCCGGGGTTGGGGTGGAAGTTGTTGGCGGAGCCAGTGGATGTAGGAGAGTTCGGGCATCTGAGTCGCATCATGAAGTTGTCATCAGTATATGCTAAGATAAGGTGACCAATCATCTGTCTTGGAGTTCGTTCCACCATGAAGCGAATTGCCGCCTGTTGTTTCGTGTTGATGTCGATCGCCTGTGTTGAAGCTCAGGAGTTTCAGTGGCCTCAGTGGCAGGGGCCGAACCGGGATGCGATTTGCAAGGAGAAGGGGTTGCTGGCGAAGTGGCCTGAAAAAGGGCTGAAGCTGTTGTATCAGCAGAGTGGATTTGGCGACGGCTACAGCACGCCGGTGATTCAGAACGGCATCATCTACGGGATGAGCTGGCGGGGCGAGAAGGGTGGCAAGGAAGATGGTATCTGGGCTTTCGACGAAGCAAGCAAGAAGGAACTCTGGTTTACCCCCATCGGCAAGGCGGATGAAAAGATCGGCTACAACCATGGCACTCGGTCATCGCCGACTATTGCAGGTGACAAGATCTATGGTTTGACTGCGGAGGGAGAGCTGGGGTGTCTGGAACTGGCCACCGGCAAGTTGATCTGGAAATCGAGCTTCAAGAAGCAACTGGGCGGCAGGATGATGCAGGGCTGGGGGTACAGCGAATCAGTGCTGGTGGATGGCGACCATGTCATTGCAACTCCTGGCGGCAGCAACAGCATCGTAGCATTCAACAAGGATACAGGCTCCATCGTCTGGCGAGCGAACATCGCCAACGGTGGTGGTGCAGGCTACTCCAGCCCGGTGGTGATGACGGTCGGCGGAACACGTTTCTACGTTGTCTGGCTGGAGAAGTGTATCGTCGGTGTCGATGCCAGGACAGGAAAAGAGTTGTGGCGGAACTCCAAGGTGGCAGGTGGTGTGGCGAACATCCCTACGCCAATTATCTCTGGTGATTATGTTTACGCTACCACCGGCTACACCGGCAGCAATGGTGGCAGCGTGTTGCTGAAGATCGTCAAGCAGGGCAATGAATTCCAAGCGAACCAGGTCTGGTATCTCGATGCTAAGACGTTTATGAACCATCATGGTGGCGTGGTGCTGGTGAATGGCCATCTCTATGGCGGACATGGTCAGAACGATGGTAAATTGACTTGTGTTGAGTTCGCTACCGGGAAGGTCAAATACCAGGTGCGTGGCGTGGGCACCGGCTCAGCAGCGATCCTGTATGCCGATGGGAACCTCTACTACCGCTATCAGGATGGCACGATGGCCCTGGTGAAGGCCACCCCCGCGAAGGCTGATGTCGTCAGCAAGTTCAAGTTGCTTGATCATAGTGGCAAGCCCAGCTGGCCGCATCCGGTGATTTGCAATGGCAAGCTCTACATTCGCGATATGGATGTGTTGATGGTGTTTGACGTGAAGGGTTCGTAGGGCACGCTGTTCGTGCCTCAACTGGGTGAGATTCCTTCTCATCTCATCTGGCAATAAGTGACAAGCACCTTTCGTGGGTAGGCACGCCCAGCGTGCCCTACTTGCGCTTTCTCCGATAGGCTTCTGCACGGGCTTCTGCGACGGCATTCTGCAGGTAGTTCAACATTTCATCGGGTTTCATCGCGATGAGTTTTTCAGCGGGGATGAGTTCGCCCACATAGCTGCACATCGTAGCTGGGTTGGCAGGCATCCAAAGAGGTGCGAAACGAGGTAGCTTCCTGTTGGGTGGCCATGCCTGGTAGACGCCTGCCAGGCCGACTGGCAGCACTGGCACCTTGGCTTTTCGTACGAGCAGGACGATACCCTTCAGGAATGGCAACATGTTGCCATCGCGGCTGCGGGTGCCTTCGGGGAAAACAGTGACCGCTTCGCCAGCGTCGAATCGTTTGATCGTTTCGCGGATGCCATCAATCCCAACACCTTCGAGGTCAACGGGGAAGCCGCCTTGGCGAGTGATGAACCAGCTGAGCCATTTATTGTCGAAAAGCGTTTTACGGGCCATGTAGGAAGATGGTCGGCAGACGGAAATGCCTACAAATGGCGGGTCCCACAAGCTTTCATGGTTGCTGATGATGAGGACAGGGCCTGTCCTGGGAACGCGGTGCATGCCGTACCGACGGCACGAGTTACAGAAGAAGAAGAGGAAGTTGAACCCCCAGTACCCAATTTGCTGCCAGATCCGACGCGACCAGGAGAGCTTGTTCATGCAGAACGCTCCTGGGTGGAACGAATGTGCTTCATCAATTGATCGATGACAGCTTCTATGGTGAGATGTGTGCTGTCGATAACGATGGCGTTAGTCGGGATGCAGAGAGGAGCGAACGACCGGTTACGGTCGCGGGTATCGCGCTTATTCAATTCATCCACCAGTTGTTGCTGAGTCTTGCTCCAGTCTTCCCGATGATGCAGGTCTTTGAGTCGGCGTTGGGCACGTACGTTCACATCAGCATCGATGTAGAACTTGCACTCTGCCTCCGGAAATACGAACGAACCTTGATCACGTCCCTCGGCCACAAAGCTGCGACCATCGACGAGGTAGCTGGCGGCGCGCTGGCGGATGAAGCTGTTGATGTGTTTTCGCACGTCAGGCACCTCGGCCCAGAGGCTGCTCAGGTGCGACATTGTTTGACCTTCGATCTCCTGGCTGACATCGGTGCCATTGAGGAAGACGAAATCCTCATCAGCATCGATCTGCCAGTGATGCAGTTGTTGCAGCAGTGTTGCTTCCTGCGATCGATCATCCAGTTGATGGCGATGGGCAGCCAGGGCCAGGGCACGGTACATGGCGCCGGTGCGCAGCAGAGCAAAGCCCAGGCGGTGGGCAATCTCACGTGCCACGCTGGTTTTCCCTGAAGCACTTGGGCCATCGATAGTCACGATCATGCAGGTTCACTCCGTTCCTTACATGGTAGAGGAACAGGAACAGGCTGCCAGAAGTTGTAGAAACTGTGATCTTGAATCTGTTCACCTGTGATTGGAGCAAAACGGGATATTGGTGCAGTGCAAGTCGCGTTCCAGCCTCGAATAACGACGATGCATCCATTTTCAAAGGCCGCTGCACTGGTCATGGCCTGCAGAAATCCTGAGATGATGTTGAAGATTGCAAAATCTAAATCTCTGCACCAGTTGTTGACATCAACTCTGACTGAACTACGATTGTCTAGCCATCCTTACAGACATCATCTGTAGCTGACGTCTTCCAGCGGTAGAGTATGGAGATCGTTATGCTGTCACGTCGCTCGTTTTGCCGTTCGCTTCGCATCAAATTGAATCTGGAAACTCTCGAAGACCGTTTGACTCCCTCATGGGGCGGAACGCCACCTCTAACTATCTCCATTCCGTCCAATGCACTGGCAGTCACCCAAAACAGCCAGGGTGATGTCTCGGGAAATGCAGGCATCGCCACAACAGAAATCGACTGGTATCGTTTCACAGCTGTCGCATCTGGTAGTGCCACTTTTGAGGCACTGACCCCCAGCAGCAGCGTTGATACTGTTGCAGCACTGTATTCTTCTGCTGGTTCTCGACTCTCGTTCAACGATGATATCAGCAGCACCAATCGTGACAGTCGGTTTACGGCAAACCTCACCGCCGGGCAAACATACTACTTCGGTGTGACGAATTACGTCAACACGGCAGGAGGAACTTATACATGGAGTATCAACGGTGCAGGTACTTCGACTACTCCTACTGATGACAGTTATGAAGATAACGACACTTTCAGTACAGCGAGTAACCTGGGTACCATTACCAGCACTCGCACTATCAACAACCTGGTGATGGCGGATGGCAATGACTGGTTCCGTTTCACGCGCTCCACCGCTGGCACTACCAGCAGCTCTGCTGTCATTAATTTTCAGCATGCTCAAGGCGATCTGGATCTTGAATTGTACAACTCGGCTGGCACCCGGATTGGCAACTCGGCTGGCGTCGGAAACAGTGAGACGATCTCTCTCAATGGCCTGGCAGCTGGTACGTATTCTGTTCGCATTCTCGGGTATCAGGCAGCAACAAATCCTAACTATTCGCTGGTCATCACTCCAAGTGGAACACCACCCACTGCCGGAGGGTTCAGTATCCAGTTGCGCACTACTGGTCTGACGAGCAGTCAGCAAGCCATCTTTCAGCAGGCTGTCGCTCGCTGGCAACAGGTGATTACTGGTGATCTGCCTGACGCGACTTACAACGGTGTTGCTGTGGATGACTTGCTGATTGATGCTTCCGCTGTAACGATTGATGGGACAGGTGGCATTCTTGGCCAGGCAGGACCTGATCGTTTCCGCTCAGGTACTTCGCTACCTTATCACGGCACGATGCAGTTTGATACGGCTGATCTCGCATCGCTGGAGAGCAATGGCGGACTGATCTACACTGTGATCCATGAGATCGGCCACATTCTTGGAATTGGCACCATCTGGACGAATCGGGGATTGCTTTCGGGTGCTGGAACCAGCAACCCTCGCTTCACGGGTGCCCAGGCGACCGCAGAGTACAATGCCATCTTCGGTCGTAGTGAAACAGGTGTTCCTGTCGAAAATACTGGTGGTTCAGGTACACGTGACAGTCACTGGCGGGAATCCGTTTTTGGCAATGAATTGATGACAGGCTTCCTGAATAACGGGAGTAACCCTCTCAGTCGAATCACTGTTGCTTCACTTGCAGACATCGGTTACCAGGTGGATATCACCCGGGCAGACAGCTATTCGCCACCTGGGGCAGGGTTATTCTCAGGTGGTGGTGGCGGAAGTGGTGCTGGTGGCCCGGCATTGCGACTGAGCGATCTCGACTGGAGCAGTCGTATGACAACGGCCTCGCGAAGCATAATGGAATTAGTGAGTAGGTATACCGCTGAAGCAAAAGAACAGAGGAATGAGATATTAGCACAATCGCAGTTGTTCACCGATGATTGGTTTGCCCAATTTTCCAAGAGCAAGACAACGGTCAAGGCTCGTTCAACGACGCTTTCTGGCCATGTTGAGAAACTACTTTAGGCAGCGATACTGTTAGATTCAATCAGCTTCTGCTGGTTGATACTGAGTGGCGGTGACACGATTCCAGAAGTTACGGAGAATCGTTTCGCTGGTTGTGGGTGCCTGGACACGGGCGTAAGTGATGACGGAATACAGGTCCGTCAGCTTGCGAATATCCTGATGGGCATGCTTGATGGATGCACCAAGCCGTTGGGCGAATTCCGTAGGCGTTTCATCAGGATGCCTGCCCAGCTTCTGTTCGTAAGCCCAGGAGTGCAGAGCAGCAAAGCTGTACCGGATCATTTCTTCCATCGAGCGGAAGTTGCTGGGATTGTGCAGTGGATTGCTGAACCAGGCGAAAGGTTTGGGGGGCAGATGGGGATCGACTTCGCTCGATTCATCGGCTTCTGCTTCCTGCTGTTTAGCTGGGATCAATCCCTGCCACCAGGCGACAATCTCTCGCCAGAGTTGGAGCAGGGCTTGCCACAACGGCCGTCCCCACTTCCACAATGCAAAGAGGATGCCCGCGATGAGCAAGCCATAACCTAACCATTTCAGCCAATCCCATGACATGGCTGACGGCGTGGGAGAAGGTGGCGGTGGAGGGGGCGGAGGTGTGTTAGCAGTGCCGGACTGTTCCTGTTCGCGTCGCCGGTTTGCTTCTTCGTTGCGTTCGTCTTTCTTGCTGTTACCCTGTTGGGCCTGCTGGTCGCGATTCTCTTTATCACCTGCTTTGTCATTCTTTTCGTTTTCGTTGTTGTCACCTTCGCCACGATGTTCCTGGTTCTTGCTGTTGCCTTGTTTATCAGCGGTCTTGTCGCTGGCTTCACCGTTCTTCCCGGCTGCTTTCGAGTTCCCGTCCCGTTGATTGCCTTGGCCGTTGTTCTTGCTTTGATTCTTGTTGTCTGATCCTTGGCCTTGATCGCCCTGCTTGTTCCCTGAACTCTGCTGCTGGTTCTGCTGCGACTGCTTATTACCTGTGCTGGACGACTTTCCCTGGTTCCCCTGCTTGCCTTGAGAAGCCTGACTGCCTTGAGACCCCTGGTTTCCCTGTGACCCATTCTTTCCCTGGCCGCTGGTGTTCTTGCCCGGTTGATTTCCACTCTTTCCAGGTTGTCCTTGTTTGTCGGGTTGGCCTTGCTGCTGGTTGCCTTGCCGGTTCTGTTGCTGTTGCTGAGAAGCAGCTTTCCCCTGCTGGTTTCC
>CAYPJB010000216.1:0-7741 GCA_964410845.1 uncultured Bacteroidales bacterium
ACCGCGGATGTGCCATCGAATGCCGCATCAATGCCGAAGACCCGGCACGTGACTTCGCCCCCTCGCCCGGCACCATTACCAAATGGCAAACCCCCGGCGGTCCGGGGGTGCGACTCGATACTCACGTAGTGACAGGCTACCGTGTCCCTCCCAATTACGATTCCATGGTAGCCAAGCTGCTGGTGCATCAGCCCACACGGGCTGAAGCCATCGCCACAATGCGACGAGCACTGCGTGAGTTCACGGTGGAAGGCATCAAGACCACCATTCCTCTCCATAAAGAAATCTTTGAGCTGGCAAACTTCGTTGAAGGTCAGGTCGATACCACGATGATCGAACGGTACCTGGCAGGAAAGACGAAGGAACGCCCTGCCCTCAAAGCCTAAACGTATCCATCGTGATGATGGATACCATGGCTGGCCATGATTCATGCCAGCCATGTCGTGCGTACATTGAACTTGAACCCTGGAGAGCGTTTCATGCGAGTTGGCTTACTTACTGGCGGTGGTGATTGTCCGGGCCTCAATGCCGTCATTCGTGCAGTTGTCCGCAAGATCAGCAATGCAGGTGGCAGCTGCGTGGGCTTTCTCGAAGGCTGGCGGGGGTTGGTCGAAAACAACTGTCGCCCACTCGAACCCCTCGAAACTGACAAGATTATCGGCTTGGGTGGCACCATTCTCGGCTCCAGTCGCACTAACCCATTCAAGAAGGGCGAAAAGAGCGAAGCGGTGATGAAGGTCGTCGAGAACTTCAAGAAGAATGAACTCACCGCACTGGTTGCTTTGGGTGGTGAAGATACCCTCGGCGTTGCCCACAAGCTCCACCATCATTACCAATTGCCTGTCATCGGCGTCCCCAAAACCATTGACAACGATCTCAACGCCACCGATGTCACCTTCGGTTTCGACACCGCACTCAACATCGTCATGGAAGCAGTGGATCGCTTGCGAACGACAGCTGATTCGCATCGTCGCATCATCGTCGTCGAAACGATGGGTCGGCATGCTGGCTGGATTGCCTGCCTTTCAGGCATGGCTGTCGGTGCAGATTACATCCTGCTACCTGAAATCACCGCTGATCTGGAACACCTCTGTGCCACGCTGCTGAAGAACAAGGAACAGGGCAAGACCCATGCCATTGTGGTGGTCAGCGAAGGCGCCAAGCTGCCTGAAGTGGGTATGGTCACCAGCGTGGGCGAGTACGATGAATTCGGCCACGTTCGCCTGGGTGGTATTGGTGAAGTGGTTGCCAAGATCATCGAACAGCAGACCAAGATCGAGACCCGCTGCGTGACACTCGGTCACTTGCAACGTGGCGGTGCTCCCAGTGCCAGCGACCGCGTACTTGCCACTCGTTATGGCATCAAGGCTGCTGAACTGGTCATTGAAGGCAAATGGGGCCACATGGCTGCTCTGCGGGGCGGACAGATCACCGAGGTACCTCTGGGCGAAGCAGTGACTGCCCTCAAACGGCAGGATATGCGATTCTACCAGGAAGCCTCGGAATGGTTTCCTGGTGCTTACAACCCGGAACGTGTTGACACCAAGCCCGAAGCGTAATCGCAGTCCTTCATGGTTGCAGGTCAATTATCACGCTGGCAGGAGAATCGGTGAACCGATTCTCCTGCCAGTTTTTCGTACCTGCAGTTACTGTTTCGGCTTCGCTTTTACTGCAAAGAAGCTCACGCCACCTGCCAGTTCACGCCAGATGGCTTCGTTTACCAGCAGCACACAACCCGGCTGGCTCGGTGAGAACGCATAGTAAAACGTGGCATCGGTCCAGGCTGGGAGTTGCTTATCCGTTGGTTTGAACGTTTCGCCAATCACCAGGTTCCGGCTCTTGCCATCAGCGTATTTCACTTCGATTATCAGCTTGGCATCACTGGGTTTAAGCTTATAAGCAGCGTTGATGTCGCCGCTATGCTGCAAGAAGCGTTCGACCTGAAGAGGGTTCAGGCTAGGCCCGCCCGGTGCAGGCTGTGGGCCGTAGCGAAGTAACGCATTGATCCTGGATTGATCAAGATTCACCAGTTTGCTCTTGGCATCAGCGCCATTCTCGGTGAGCTTCTTCACCTCCCACTTGTCGCCATTGAGTGAGAATTCCAGTTCGGTCTTGAGAGGTTTCTTGTCAGTTGTCTCACCATTCCAGGTCAGCGACAGGCTCTGGGGTTTGGTCTTGTCTTCAGGGAAGACGAAAGTGTTCCGCAGTTCCAGATCGAGTGACTGGAAATAGCTGACAGGCACTGCAAACACAAACTGGTTGGAATCTGCAACCGTACCATCGTTCAGGGTGGCTTCCACCCGAGCATAGTAGTGCTGGGGATACTTCGAATTATCTGCCAGCTTCTTGCCGATGGTATAGGTGTAAGTGCCACCAGCGTAAGGCTTGGGCGAATCCTTTGCTGGCGTTTCACCGGTCTTGGGTTTGTCGGCATTGGTCTTGACCACCACTTGCAGTGTGGGGTTCTTCGTCAAGCCGAAGGTTTCTTCCAGTTCCTTGGCAGTAGGTTTGTCTGAGATCAGTTTTTCGGTCGTGGTGCCGGTGAGCATGTTGGCAATGTACTCTGCCACCCCGACATTGGTCGGACCGGCAACAGGGGCTTTCAGCATCCATGTCGGCACCAGGTTGCCTGCTTCATCCTTCGAATCGACCCGTTCGGTAAGGTACGGTGGAGCCCAAGCCCGCTTGATTTCCATGGATGCAATCTGATCCGTCCGGTAACTGGGCAGACTTCGATCACGATACGTCAGGTACCCTTGCCCAGCCAGGCTACTCAGCGACAGGATTTGCCTGCCATCGGGAGGGACAGCATTAGCCTGCATGGCTCCGCCGGCCTGGCCACTGATAAAGGGATCAGGCACTGCCAGCACTAGCGTCTTCTGATCAGGCACTTCGCGACGAACATAGACCACTTTGCGTTGCTCGTCCTTGCGACCAACGGTGAGTTTAACGTAAGGTTTGTTCTTTCGATCTTCGCGGAGTTTCGGCTCGCCGGTCCCTTCCGGTTTACCATCCTTATCGCGAAGCATACTTTCCTGCCACAGGCTTATTTCAGCCTGAGGCTTGTCCAGACCCAGATCAATGGGGCTATCACCAAACCAGCCCTTTAACTTGACATCATCGTCGAGGAAGGCTTGGACATCACGAATTTCGATCTTGCTCACAGCATCCAGAAGATTCTGAATCGCCTGTGGCTGACACTTGACCTTGGATCGATTGTCAGAGTAAAGATCCCAACTGGCAGCAGCCTGCATATCAGGCCGATAAATGTGGAGCGATTCCGTTGGCGTTTTGATGTAGACTACATCCATTTTCGAGTTGTCGACTTTGGCCAGCGACTTGGTTCGCAACTCGTCCACTTGCTTCTTCAGCAAAGGCAGATGGCGGGTCGGTATCCGGACGATGGTCTTGTCACCCGCGAGTCGGGCGAAATAATGGGCAGGTTCCACTTTCTGCTTGTCACGCACCACGTAAGCTGCAAGCGTGGCTGGGGACATACTGAGCGATTCGACCACCAGGGCTGCAGTCTTGGTCAGCTCAGCTTGCTTGGTGACGGATGTGTCAGCATTACCAACAAGAACAGTCTCCACCACGGGGGGATCTTTCGGATCAACCGGGCTCTGCGTAATCGTGTAACTGTAAGGTGCCTTGCCATCTGCCAAGCCGAAAGCAGCCAGCTTGGCATCATCTGCATCGTCTGCCACGAAGTCTTCATTACGTTCTACCTTGATGGCAGATAGCTGACGCGTCAACTCATCGGTAGCAGCGAGGTCTGCTTCACCAATGGCAGGCTCTTTGAAAGTCCATTCCTTCTCTTTGGTGAGTTCGACAGCGGGCCGCTGAGCACCAGACAGCTTGACACCCGTGTGGCCAAAGCTGCTGGTGACGAGTGCCTTCTCGCGGAAGTTGTTCAGGTCATCAAACACCTTCTCGAACTTCGATTTGGTGAGCAGGAACGGCTTGCCCGGCCATTCACTGGAACTGCAGTAGTAGACGGGGTCTTTCGTTGCAGGTCCGGTACTGCCCAGTGATAGAGTGTATTCCTTGTCGCCTCGGGTCAGGGTGATGGTGGTGTCAGGCTTATCCAGTCCCAGGGCACTGGCATCCCGACCCGATTCACGCAGCTTCTGCTTCTCGACGTTAATCAGTGTGCGTACCAGACCAGTCACTGCAGCATCATCGGTGCGAACTTTCCTGGGAGAAACCAGCATCCACTTCGAACCCTTGCCAACCGTGATGCGATGGAACTCGAGTTTCTCAGCCTTCTTTGGATCATTCTGAAAACGATTGATGACCAGACGAGTAAACTCCTCCGGCTTGGCCGGCTGAGGACCAGCGGGTGTCTTTTTGGGTGCCAGCGGATCGGTTACCTGATCAGGCTGTTCACGCTTGGCAATGAGGGGGTTCAGCGACGGGAAGACAAAGCGTTCCGCGTGCTTACTCTCTTCTCCCGTTTGCACGCCCAGCCACTGGAAGGCTGCAAAGGTCAGGAGGGCGGCGGCGAAGATGCCGAAGAGAATCACGGTGTTGCGTATCTTCATGACTGCACCTGTTGCTCGTCGAGATCAAACTGCTGATAAGAAATGCTGAGAAGCCTTGACTCCCCAGCAGGAAGAAAGCCAAAGGTTTCTACTTGCGACGCAGAATACCGACTCCCACGCCGATGCCAATAATGGCCAACAGCAGCGATAGTGGTGGTATCCAGCGGATGCGGCTGAGCGTATCGTTCGACATTGTCAAACGATATGCTTTGCGTTCCTTCGGCTGCACATCACCTGAATCGAGTTCGGGCTTTCCACGTACCCAGGCAAGTGTCGTCAGGAGCAGGTTCTGCCCCAGGTCGCCACTGAATTGGATTTCACTGTCAGTCAGGAAGGTGGCATCTCCGAATACCACCATGCGTGGTTCACCCAGCTTGGCAGGAGGCGGTGGCATCATCGGGTTCTGTTGCGGGGGCTGAGGTGTCTTGGTTCGCACCGTCACAGCAATTGGTGGCGGTATCTGGGCAAAGTCCTTCTTCATCAGTTCGCCCGACTTTTGCAGGCCTTGGATGTATTCGATAGGCTTGGGATGATTCACCGTTTCTGACCAGATTACCGAACGGCGTCCCGTGGGGCCTTGAACCATCAGAGGCGAAAGTGCGTAGAGCAGACCTTTTGCATCAAAGCTGAGGTTCTGGGGCACTGTCTTCAAACTGCGACATTCCTTGAACATCACCCGCGTACTGGAGTTGCTGATAAGCCCATCGATGCTGTCAGCTATTTCAGGATCAACACCCAGTTGTGGTATGGGAATGACCATGGTGTTCGTCGGGTCGTTGGACAGATCCTGACTCAGCAATGAGTAAAGAATGTCCTGCCCCACTACGACACCATAGGTGCTGAGCATGGCTTCCATACCAGTTGGCAGCGCCTTGCCATCGTTTCCGAAATGGGGATCGAAACAGCAGATCAGCTTTCCAGGCTCCACACCTTCGCTCTTCGGCCGCTTCATATAGGCATCCAGCACTGCCACCTTTTCAGGGGTCATCCGAAGTGGATCAGCCACGATAACTGCCAAGGCGTCGTCCGGCACTTTGGCTGGTTCCTTGCTGCCCAGTTCCTGTTCACCGAGATTCAGCGGCTTCACAGTGTAGCCTGCCTTTTCCAGTCGTCGTTTGAGCCCGATCATAGTCCGGCTGCTCTGAGTATTGCGTCCACCCCGAGCTACTGCTTCATCAATAGTAAACTCGCCACTATCCTGGGTAATGTAGACGGAAACTTTCTTTTTTTCCTGACGGAAATCGCGAAGAGCATTGTAAATGGCGGTTTCACCTTTGAAGAATCGCTGGCCACCACCCATGCCACCCATTCCAGGTGTCGTCTCTTCGAGATCTTCCTGTTTGATGAACGTCGAAAGAGGCTTCTCGCTGCTCGGATCCTGCACGAGCAGAATACCGACCGCCAGACCACTCGAATCGCGAAGCACTTCGTACTTCTTGATCAGCTCTTCGATCTCAGGCACGTTTTTGCGGATGAGTGGAATCTGCTTGATCTCGAGTTGCGTTGTGAGCTTTTTGCAATTGTTCAGTGTGCTCATCACATCCGATTCAAGCAGGCCTTCTTCCAGCATCACATACGCTGTGACAGGTTTATCCAGTGACTTGACGAGTTTCTTGGTGGCGGGACTGATGGAGTAGATGTTGGTCGAAGTCCAGTCGGAAGGCTCCGGGCCGTACAGGGCAAACCAGGCATTCACGACACCGAGGATGGCGAGAAACAACAAAGCCCCGAGGAAGGCGTTGTAGCCGTAGATCCAGCGACGCAACCCGGCACTGCTGCGTTCTTCCGATTTGATGGCGAGCAGGCTGCCGAACATGCTTCCCAGGCCTAGAACGTAAGCAAGAACCACCCACCACGGAGTGAGATTTTCTTTCGAGGCCCATCCAGAACGGCTGAGCACATCGCTGGAGTTCATCCAGGTATAAGGAATGGCCAGCGCTACCACGGTGAAGAACCCAATCAAACTGAACATGGCAAAGTACGCAAGCTTGCTCCATTGCCGATCTTCATTGACCTGGGCAGCGTGGCTAGTGCCACTGGCCTGGCGGAACAGCAGGAACGAACCTAACGCCCCAAGGGTCAACCCATTGAGCAGGCACCACCAGAACCAGGGCATGGCACTGGCTTTGCCCAGAGCATCGCTCAGGGAGAAGGTTGATTTCTTCTCCTTCTCCGGTTCGCCCGTCTTGGATGGGGGCGTCGGGGCCAGTGCTTTTGTCTCTGCCTCGGCGGCAGCAGCGTTGTAGGCCTTGGTGAAGAAACTGATCGCACCAATCAGCATGCCTATCGCCACCACGAAGACAACGATCATGGCAGTGCGGGATTGCGTCTGGGGAACTACTGTATCAGTCATCGATCTGCCTCAATCGTAATGCCAATGTCTTAACACGATGCGAACAGCGAGGAGCTAACGCCCCTCGGCTCAAACTCAAACTAGCGCCACTTGCGTGATTCCAGCACGCGGATCGTCAGGAACAGCCAGAAGGCTCCGAAGCTAATGTGGAAGAGCACATGCTTGAACTCCACTCGCCCCTTGGCGAACGAACCAAACACGTGATGCACGAAGCTGATATGCCGGAGGAATTCAGCCATCGGGCTGTTCGGATCAGCACCGCGGGCACCAGCAATGCTCCGCTCCACAAAGTAGAGCATGAACATGGCCAGCATGCCGGCAAACGTCAGAAGCAGTGACACGATCTGGTTCTTGGTAATCGTGGAGAAGAAGAGCCCCATGGCTACGAAGCCGAACGCCACCAGTGAGAGGCCCAGCAGAGCGCTCATCATCGGGCGGTAATCGAATGACTCCTGCCCGGCAATACGGAGCAGAATGGGATAAACCGCCCAGAGCAGGAAGATGAGCACGACATACAACCAACCCGCCAGGAACTTGCTCATCACGATGGTGAATTCATCCACCGGAGCGGTCATCATCACTTCGACAGTACCTGAACGGTTCTCTTCGCTCATCAGTCGCATCGTCATCATGGGGATGGCAATGAGCATGAAGATGATGATCCACATATCAAAGAAGTAAGGCGCCACCACTGGTTCCGCGTAGGCAGCACCCATGTTGGTTGCTTCCACCAGGCCCATCAGCCATTCGTTGAAAACAAACCAGGCGACGATCATGGTCGCCCCCATGATGATGTACCCGATGGGCGAACTGAAAAAACTCGACAGTTCCCGCCGGGTCATGATCA
>CAYPJB010000217.1:0-7736 GCA_964410845.1 uncultured Bacteroidales bacterium
ATGGATATCAGCTCGGCGGAAGCGGTAGATCGACTGCTTGGGATCACCCACGAGCATCAAGCTGCCAGGTTTCGGTGAAGCTTGCAGCCACTTCGCTGTGAAACGCTGGGCGGTCAGCAGGAACAGGAATTCCGCCTGCAATGGATCGGTATCCTGGAACTCATCGATGAGGAGCCGTTTCCATTGCTGGCCGAGTTGCTTGCGAACCATCGCGTTCTGACGAAGCAATTCGACCGAAGTGCCCAGCAAATCTTGATATGTCAGCATGCCACGTCGCCGACGTTCGTGGTAGTAGTGTCGTTCAGTCCTCTGCAGGAATTGCATCACCACGGGATATCGATAGGCTCGCCATTGTTCAAGTAATGGTAGAGAGACCTCTTCGCAGAATTTGTTCCAGCGTTCCAGTTCAGCATCGCATTGCTTGGGGCCTCCCGGCCAGCGCTTCTTGACAACACCAGAGTTAATGACATCGTACTCTTCCAGGTGCTTGAGTGCCTGATGCGGTTCTTCCCATTGGATGTTGGTAGCCAGGCGAGGCAGGCGTCGATATTTCTGCATGAGACGATCATCAACTTCAGCTGGCAGCCTGGGAGCCAGGGCAGCCATGTCAGCCTGATAATCCTGAAGTCGTTCACGTAGACCTTTGGTCTCGGGCATCTTCACCTTGGTCACTGGCCATTCGGGTACATCGCTGTACTGTACGAATCGAGCGAAACCTTCACGCAGGTCACCGAGTTGCAATCCGAGCTTATTAAGCTGAGCAACGATTGGGTCTTCCTTTTCCATTAAGGTTAGCAGCCATTGATCCCAGAGTTCATTCAGAAGTTCACGCTCTTCCTCCGCTTCCACTTCGGTGAAGCCGATAGGCAGCCCCGCCTCGGTGGCGTACTCGCGAAGCAACCGGGCACAGAAACCGTGAATAGTGCCGATGTAAGCCTGATGAACTTGTTCGAGTGCCTGGGCAAGCCGCTGGCGGGTTCGTTCATCATCGCTGGCAAAGCGGGCTGCTTCGAGGCGAACAAAGAAACGGGAACGCATTTCACCCGCTGCCTTGCGAGTAAAGGTGAGGGCAGCCAGTTCATTCACTTTGCAGGCGCCGGTGGCCAGCATTTGTACCAACCGTTCGACGAGTACCGTCGTCTTCCCCGAACCGGCGGAGGCTTCCACAATGAAATTGCGATCGAAACAACTGGTCAGTCGTTCGCGCATTTCATGATCGACAGGCAAGCTTTTCGACATGAGTTAAGGTGCCTTTCGAAACTGACGCAGTTGAACCAGTTCACCATTCTGTATTTGTTTCTGTTTGTTGCCAGCCTGGCGATTGACTTCAGGTACTTCACATGCATCGAAGTATGAACAGTGCTTGCAGGTATCGGGTTGATCGGTAGCAAGGAAGATGCCTGCCTGGAGAAGATCGAGCATGGTGTCGAGCACATTGCTATCTTTTCGCAGGTCTTCAGCGGACCATTGCAATCTATCCCCTTGGCCACCCCGTTGGCCGGGGAAGAAGTAGCCCGCACCCATTACCCTGGCATCAGCACCGATCTTCTCGCGGAGCCTGCGTTCAACCATTTCGAGGTAGAGCAGGGGCTGGAGCAACTGGCCTGTTCGTCGGGCTTGTGAGCCGAGGTACTCTCGCATTTTCCCGGTTTTGTAATCCCAGATGAAGAACTCTTTCCCATCCGAGCCAGTGATTTCATCGATACGATCCACACGGCCCTGCATCAGGATGCTGCGGCCAGAGGGAAGACGGACATTGATGGGGGAAGGTGAATCAAGGTCACTGGCGATCTCTTCGGAACGGGAGCCGATGGTGACCTCGAAGTGACGAGGCTGGTAACTCTCTGTCCACTGGGCTTCTTCACCAAGGAAAATATTGAGTGTCTCTTCCAGTTCCTGCACTTCAACCAGGCGAATATGCTGCGTGACAGGTGGCAACTCGGATTCCACCTTGGCCAACTCGGCCTGGAGCAGCTTGTTGAGGACAGTTCGATCCTTCTCCTTATTTGGAGTTCGCTTTTGCTTTAGTAGTTGCAAGTGATACTGGTGAAAGACAGCGTGCAGGATTTCGCCTCGTATGAGTGGATGCAACCAATGGCCTGCTTCAGGTTGGCGATCGTCGAGTGTTTTTACCTTCAGCACATCCTGCAGAAAAAAGAGCTGCGGACAGCGTGCATAGCGTTGCAGAGAATGGGCTGAGTAAACATGCTCCATTGACTTCGTATCGAACTCGCTCCCTGCTTCCTGAACATGACCATCGTGCTCGGTGAAGCGGTAACTTCGTCGCTGTTTGCCAGCGTAGGCGCCGCGGCAGAGCCAGAGGAAGTCGTTTTTGAAGAGGGCATCGGTATATGGTTGCGAGGGCCAGCGATTGAGCCAGCTCTCAAGCTCGGTCAGTCGGCACCAGTTGGTTTCCGGGCCGAGTGGTGCTTCGAGCCAGCTTTCGCACTCTTGTAAATCGCCTTCGGGCAACTCAGCTGTGAGACGGAAAATGCGGAGGAAGAGTTGGCTCGGGAAACGTTCACGGTCATCGAGCTGATCCGCACAGGGGTAGGTGAAGACGACATTGCCTGGCAGTTGACCAAGCAATTCGATGATGCCCGCTTCCTGCCGCTGCATTACCTCACGGATCGACTGTTCCTGCAGTTCTGGGGAGATGTTCTTCCGTTCGCGATCGGTGAGCAACGAAGTACGCACTGGCATCGTAGGGTACCAGTCTTCGCATAGGCCGATGCAGAATGTGTGGGGCCGCTGCAAGCTCTCCATCCGGCTCAGAGGTGTGAGGGCTAATGTTCCTGGCTTCATCGGTTCGGGTGGTAGCCGGGCTTCGTTGGCCCATGCGGAGAGACGATAGAGGATGCTTTCCTTTGTTGCTGATCTGGACAATTGATGCACTGAGAGGTGATGTTCGAGCAACTGGGCTGTTTGCTTGTCCCATTCATCGGTGATGGCGACGAAGTTCTTGAGCCAGCGCAGGGCGATCTTCATGTGGTCAGCTGCACTGCTGGCCTTGTCCCAGCCAGCGATCATACTCAGCATCATGTCAGCCAGCCAATCCATTGCTTCCTGATGGTTAGCAGGCAATCGCGACTCGGCGCGCTGTTTTGCAAAAAACTGTTGCCAGGCTCCAGCAGTAGAGTGGCTTGGTAGCGAACGAATCAGGCTGAACCATTCCAGCGGTTTAATGTAGGTAGGCAGCTTCAGCACGCCTTGCTGAACAGCTTCCACCAGCGGTGTGATGGTGTAGTGATTGCTGAGCCAATCGAGCCAGAACAAGAGCGCCTTGCCCGGACGTGTCCAGCGGACTGGGATGCCACCACGGAAGGTGAGAGCAGGCTTTTGCCCAGGTTGGGTGGCCGCCATGATCTGGAAGAAAAGTGACGGGTAGACTTCGTCTTCAGTGTATAGCACTTCCGCCTGATCAAACGGAATGTTGTTCTGCAGCAGTTTACCCAGCACCGCCCGCACTTCGAACTCTGGGCTCAGAGCCCGGTACATGGTCAGCGTGCCATCCTTGAGTGCAGGAGGTGCTGACTGAGGCGACTTGAGATAACGGAGCCGACCGGCATCGGTGATGCTATCCAGTAGTGGCATAGCGGTTTCGGATGCCTGGCGAAGATCAATTTTGTGATCGTCAGGCACCTGATCCAGTAGCGACAGCAACGTCGTCGGGCCGGTAAGTCGGCTGGCGATGATGAGATGCTGTTCGATGCCATTCTCAAGTACTTCATCCATCGCCAATTGAGCCAGACGTGCCGGGTCGACGAGTTTGTGTTTGTGCAGATGGTTTTCGTAACCAGTAAGAAGCTGTCCGATGATGATCCCTCGATCCTTGACGAGGAACGATTCATGCGCCAGGTTCTCACTGTTGATACCGAAGAGCCGTAGTTCAGAGATCGTGGCGGTTAGAGCGGTGAGAAGTCCCGCTCCTGACCCGAGACTGGCCTTGGCTTTCTCGCTGAGTGAGGGTTCCAATTGGTGCCAGAGTTCACTGATAATAAGTTCTTGTTCATCAGGGGTGATGAGCCTCAGGGAGTGTTTCTGCAGGGCAGTACTGGCCCAGGTGTGAGCGAGTTCCCAGAGGGTGCGGACTGTGAGGTCAAGGATGACATCGTTGGAGCTGGCCACCAGGACGATGTGCTCCGCACCTCTTGCCTGGAGTTCTTCGATAGCGTGGTGAATAGCTGGTTGCAGCATCCCGTCATCCTGCCACGGGGGGGGGTAACATCATGATGATGTAGTAGATGATGGAGAAGTGGCGAGGGGATGTCTGTATGCCATCGGTGAGTTGCCGTAGGGGGGCTCGTTAGATATAGAGGAGTTGCTTCGGTATGATCAACACTATCAAGTTGAGAATTGTAATACTCATTTCGCGTGAGCTTCCACTGGTCATTGACCAGTGGCTAAAAGGCAGAGCTACTTCTTTGGTCGTCCTTTCTCGCCGGGGCCTGTGCGGCTGGCTCGTTCGAGATCTTCTTTCACTTGCTTCAGTGATGCGGGAAGGGGTAATGTCTTTTCATTGAGCTGAATGATGAAGTGCATTACTTCAACCATATCGGGCAAGCGCAGGAACGAATTGAAGATGATCCGCTTGACGTTGCCATTATTCTTGATGGCAACGGCACGTTCTAATGTGTCGTACGATTCTTTGGCTTTGCCTTCGTAGGCCAGAAGCAACGCCTGCCCTACAACGCCGATGCACTTGTATGGTTCAGGTGCATTTTGAGCATTGGCTTCGAAATCAACGAAGGATTTGGCCTTTTTAACCATTTCGTCATCGGTGAGTTTGTCCATGTAAAAATTGAGTAGTTCCGATCGCGCCCGAACACCCATCTGCATCCTGGCAGGATCGAAATCAAAAACTTTCTCCGGATCACGCTGGAAACGCGTCTCTTCTACATTCTTGATCAGTGCCTTTTCCCGTTCGATGTTGAAGAGCTTCTTGGTGTCGACCCTGGTGCTGCTGGCGGTTGCCTTTGCAGGTTCACCGCTCCGCAGCATCATGCCAATAACAGCCCCGCCAATGATGGCAAGCATCACCGAGCCGCCCACGATGGGGATAAGCCAATTACGCTTGGTTGGCAACTGTATGTTGGAACCGGCGCCAGGTAACGACCTGGTAAGTGTTGCCCCGAAATCGAGATGATCGACATCGTTATCGGTGTCAGATTTGGTGGTGACTGGGACGGTGGTGCCTGCAAGATTATCCTGGATGCGACGAATGTCACGAAGTACTTCGCGAGCGGACTGTGGACGATCTTCCGGTTTCTTGGCCAGCAGGCGATGCACCAGCTTGACAAGATCATCTGGTAAATCAGGACGAATTGCTTTCAATGGTGGAGGGGGATCGGAGAGATGCTTAACACCAACTGCCATCGCAGAGTCAGCAGTGAAAGGTGGGTATCCCGCCAGGAGATGGAAACAGGTCGCACCGAAAGAGTAGAGATCGGTTCGAGGATCGACAGGTTGCCCCATCACCTGTTCCGGGCTCATGTAGAGCGGGGTACCCATCGTGGTGCCGGTCTGGGTCAGGTGCAGATCATCGTCAACCATCCGGGATAGGCCAAAGTCTGCTACTTTGACTTCGACCTTGCGCGTGATCAGGATGTTCTCGGGCTTGATGTCTCGATGGATAATGCCAAGTTCGGCAGCTTTCAACAGTGCCGAAGCAATCTGCTTCATGATAACCAGGGCAATATTCAGTTCTGGTGGTCCTTTTTTGTTGAGATAGTCTTTAAGGTTGGTGCCTTCGACATATTCAAGTGCCATGTAGCGTATGCCATTGGCGTTGCCTACCGCATAGACTTGCACGATATTTGGATGCGTAAGCTGTGCAATCGCCTTCGCTTCCGCTTCAAAGCGTTTGAGGAACGTTTCATTGCCTGCGATATCGCTACGCAGGAGTTTTATTGCGACACGACGCTGAAGTGATTGCTGTTCAGCTAGGTAGACTTGCCCCATGCCCCCTTCGCCTAGCCGACGAACGAGTCGAAAGTCGTCAAGAGTTTCGCCAACGTGATCGAGCTTTCCGCCATTGGAATGGGGCGGTGTTTCAGTTGCGATGGCTACCGTTTTACCATCATGGATACCGGAGCCAGGTGGGCTGGCGGAGCTGGGAGGGCTGGCCCCATCGAGGGTCGGCTTCATAGGGTTCTCATCTGTGGGAGTGGTGAGGCCCAACCCCCTACTCCTAACATGCCATATACCCCGATGTTGTACAAGGGTTTCGATTGCGGTTCTGGCAATTCCCGGGTTGACGAATCGCTTTTGTCGGGCGACGTTTGTATATAATGTGGTAATCATTTGAGTACAGTGGGGCGCAGGAGGCCAAGATGGTGAGTCTCCCTGATGTGCAGGATACCCAGGAGCAGTGCAACTGCTCCATTGTGGCACTTGCCATCCAACAGAGCGAGCAGGATCGTCTGACCGATGCTGTCAGTGAGCATGGCGACTGGGAACTACGTTTCGTCACAAGTGAGAAGCAAGCACTGCAGGAGATTGCCAAGGAACCGCCCGCTCTGATGCTGGTGGACATGCAGGATCTGCACAAGCAAGGCATCAATTTCGTCGATACCATGCGTCGCAAGCATCCGCTTGTACCCGTCGTATTACTCACGCATCGAGACGATGAACCGATTTATCAGGCCCTTCGTCATGGGGCAGTCAATTACATTCCGTGGAAGTGCATCGATACTGGTTTGATCGAAGTGGCAGAAAGTGTACTGATGGCCTCCGAAGTGCGGAAGTGTCGGTATCGCCTGCTGTCATTTCTCGATCAGCAGGAACAGTACTTCAACTTGGGAAATGATACCACGCTTGTGCCCGCCTTGATCTCATTACTGCAGGAAACCATCCTGGGCATCGGTATTTGCGATCAGGCGGAAAGTATTCGAGTGAACATGGCGCTCGAAGAAGCGATGCTGAATGCCATCTATCATGGCAACCTTGAAGTAAGCTCTAAGCTCAGGAATGATCCGGAGCGTGGTGATGAACCGTATCGTGAGTTGATTGAACAACGCAGAAAGTTGTCTCCGTACAAGGAACGCCGGGTGACAGTGCGTGCCAGTATTTCCAAGGATGAAGCTCGCTTTGTGGTGACGGATCAGGGGCCTGGGTTTGATCCGGGTTCGCTTCCTGATCCCACAGATCCTGATAACATTGAACTTGCTAGCGGGCGTGGATTGCTTCTGATACGTACCTTCATGGACGAAGTAACCCACAATGCGCGGGGCAATGAAATAACCATGGTTAAGAAAAGACAGCTGCCCAAATAGCGTGAAAGCTGAGTTTCTCCATGTTGCCAATTCTTGATGCAAATCGAATTCAGCAGACACTTGAACAACTTGCCCGTCAGTTAGCAGTTGAATGTACTCCAGAGACCGAGACGGTATTTATTGGCATTCGTTCCCGTGGCGTGCCGCTGGCTCAGCGAATTGCGCATCTACTTAATGTACAAGAAGGTAAATTGATGCCAGTTGGTTCGCTGGATATTACGCTGTACCGTGATGATTTGGATCAGCGTCGTCGTTGGCCATTAGTGAAAGGTTCGGAAGTACCGTTTTCGATTGACGATCGCAAGGTAATCCTGGTGGATGATGTACTTTTCACCGGACGCACAGTGGTTGCCGCGTTGGTAGCATTGGCCGATCTAGGCAGGCCGGCCCTGGTACGACTTGTAACGCTGGTGGATCGAGGCCATCGGGAGTGTCCAGTTCATGCTGACTATGCAGGATTAA
>CAYPJB010000218.1:0-7682 GCA_964410845.1 uncultured Bacteroidales bacterium
CGTGCTGCCAGGCTTCTTGATATGCGCACTACTTTTGTCGATATCACCAGGCTGAGTTCCAGTAACGAACTGCTGGCGTTCGATGCAGTGCTGCTTCGTACTTTCCCCACCGGGACGCTAGAGCAGACGATATTTCGACTGGCACTTCTGTATCATGCGGAACGTGCTGGCCAACTCATCATCAACAGCCCAGGTGCCTTTGAAGCCTGTGTCGACAAGTTTACCACCACAGCACGGCTCGAACTGGCTGGGCTGCCGGTGCCTCGCACCATTTGTTGCCAGTCGCTTGATGCCGCCATGGATGCCTTTCATCAGTTGGAAGGCGATGTAGTCATCAAGCCAATCTTTGGTTCCGAAGGCAAAGGCCTGCTTCGTGCCAACGAAGAAGAAATAGCGTGGCGGGCGTGTTCGATGCTTTGTCAACTCGGGGCTGTGGTGTATCTGCAAGAGTTCATACCCCATGCAGGCTACGATGTGCGAGCCTTGGTGCTGGATGGACAAGTGATTGCCTCCATGCGACGACGACATGCCAGTGATTGGCGAACGAACCTTGCCAGGGGGGCCATCGCTGAACGGGTCGATCTCACTGATGTTGAAGGCAAGCTTGCAGTCCAAGCGGCAGTTGCGCTGGGTGCTGAAGTAGCAGGGATTGATATCCTGCATCGCCCGGACGGTCAGCCCGTGATTGTTGAAGTGAACGGCGTACCGGGATGGCAAGGCATCAGTCAGTTAACAGGCATCGACATCGCCAGCCAGATTCTCAAGCGTGTTCAACAGCGGATCATGCGAAAAGGTCTTGTCAAACCCCACTAATCCTGCGATAGCATACAACAACTGATGAAGGGCGTACGATGGCTTCTCAACCAACACGCGGCTGGCTAATGGCTTTCTTTCTGATTGCCATGCTGGGTGCTGCTGCAGATATCCTCACCAAGGATTACATCTCCGGGAAACTTAAAGATGAAGAACGTGCGCAGGCACGTGTGCAAAGTCGAGAAGTCATTCCCAAGTTCTTCAGCCTGCTGACGAACTCGCCACTGAACAAGGGAGCTCTTTTCAGTCTGGGCAACAACTTTGGTGTGACCTCGAACAGCATTCTCATCGTCATCAGCAGCCTGGCCATCCTTGGGATCATCGGCTGGGCCATCTGGCCTCACAGTCACCGTTCGCTGGTGTACCTGGTTACATTAAGCCTCATTCTCGCTGGGGCATTCGGCAACTGCTACGATCGTCTCATCTACGGTGGCGTTCGTGATTGGATCTGGGTGTACTACCAGCGAGGGGAAGGGGATTATCCTTTCAACTGGCCTGTGTTCAACCTGGCAGATTGTTACCTCGTTGGCGGAGCGATCCTTCTGGTCCTGCATGGTTTGTTCTTTCCAGTGAAGCCGCCCGTACCATCTAGACAGACTGCACCAGTGGAACCTATCCCAACCGACAAGTAGTATGCTCCCGTTATGTCAGCTTGGATCGCAGGTGGGCCACATCCTCTTCCGGTAATCGCCACTCCATGGCCCCAATGAAGCCTGCAATTTGTTCAGGCTTACGGGCACCGACGATGGCACCCGTCACCGCAGTGTCGGCCAGCACCCAGGCGATGGCGACCTCGGCTGCAGTTTTGCCATGCTTCCTGGCCAATGATTTCACTTCGTCAGCAATCTGCAGGTTGCGAGTGAGCCGGGGTTCCTGGAAGTGGATACTGTTCCGTCGCCAATCGTCGCTGGGGAACTGGGCAATGCGTTCGCGGGTCATCGTACCAGTGAGCATGCCTGAACCCATAGGCGAGTAGGCGATGATGCCGATATTCTGCTGCAGGGCATAAGGTAGAATCTCAGCTTCTGATTCGGGACGCACCAATGAATACGGTGGCTGATTCGAAGTGATCGGTGCGATCTTCTGGGCTCGCTGCAATTGACTGACGCTGAAGTTCGAAACGCCGATCCACCGCACCTTGCCCTCCGTTTGCAATTCCTTGACAGCCGCCCAGCCTTCTTCCACATCTTCATCAGGTTCAGGCCAATGGACCTGGTACAGATCGATCTTCTCCACCTGCAACCGCTTCAGGCTCGCTTCGCACTCACGGCGAATCGACTCTCGCTTCAGGCACTTCCCAATCTGTCGGTTCGCATCCCATACCCGGGCACACTTGGTGAAGACGTAAGGCTTTTGCTTCATTCCGGCGAGAGCCTTGGCAACCACCTCTTCCGAATGCCCCAGGCCATAGATCGCAGCGGTATCGATCCAGTTAATACCAGCATCCAGGGCGGCATGGATGCAGGCGATGGAGTCAGCATCGTCCTGCTTACCCCAGCCGAACGCCCAGTCGCCACCGCCGATGGCCCAGGCCCCGAAGCCGATGGGGGTGATGTGTAAGTCCGAGTTGCCTAGCTTGCGGGTGAGCATGGAGTGCCTGTCGAGGATGCTTTGCGAGTGAAACGATATCGCAAGTATTGTAGGAGCAGACAGACGAGCAAGGCACTACCCCACGCCCAGGGCCAACGGACTGCTGGTTGGGTATCCCACATCAGCAATCCTTTCAATGGATGCCAACTGGCAAGACGAGTTCCATCGGGGCTGAGAACACTGTAAAAGGAAACCAGATCAGGTGCCGAGAGATGGGCAATGGTTTTGCCAGTTGCTTTATCGATGGTCTTCACTGAAACAGGTTGATGTCCAGAAGTATGCAAGCTGCGTCCGAACTTCTGTGCAAGTTGTTCCAGCCACTGGAACACTGGCGTTGCGGTGTGCTTTTGACCGTAAGTGATTTCGACCAGCTGATTACCTGCGTCTTTGACTGCAACATACAGATCATGATGATGCCGAGTGTACTCTTCGCGAATCGGTTCAATCCGCATGTCAGTTAACTTGTCAGCCTCAACCTGAAATGAGAACGACGGATTTAAAGAACTAGCTTGATCCAACCGGATGATCCCAGCAACGTAGAGTCGATCGGTCCATGCTTGCAGCCAACCCCAATAGTGAAGTAGCGGGGGTGTTGCCATGGTTTGAATATAACGAACCTGGCACGATGGAAGTTCGAGAATCTCAATGCTGAACTGTTTGGTTTTGTCACTAAACCACAATGTCGCTACTGCCTGGCTATTTGGTGCAAAGGCAATCGAATGATGTGGCCTGCGGGTGACATCGTTCCTGGCTTCAAACAGCACTTTGCCGGTTTGAGTTTCCACCAGATCCAAGCCATTCGTAGTGCTGGCATTGTAACTCCAGAAGTACTTACCATCAGGTGAGAAGGTTACGGGAGTTCGGTAATGACTTTTGAATGGTCCAGAGAGGCACTTGCTTGAACTGCTATCGATTATCTGATACACCATCGGCCGCTGAATCGACAAATCATAGAGATCAATTCTTGGTGTTCCAGGTTTGATGTAAACCCATCCAATATAGAGCTGATCACTCCCCGGAATTATCTCGACTACATTCAAACGCCAGTCTGGCAGATACTCGAACTTGAGCCTGCGTATCTCGGCTCCTGTTTCAACATCGTTGATAATGTAGGTCGGGTCATCCTGATTCACCGGTGCGATGACCTGGGTGCCGTTCTCCAGGAAGCCGATGATCCGTGATGGAGTCATCGGCCGCGACCACATCGGCTGCTGGGGCCACCAGTAGATGGTGCCAGCAACAATCCAATACACTATGATCAGAAAACTATACCATCGCCAGAATCGCATGCTCTCATTAGAGCACATCAGGGATGAGCATGCAAAGGTTACTCCATTTACGAAAAGTACAGCTTCATGCCAACGATTCATCACTTCCCCACCCAGAAATCGTTAGGCAAACCTCGTCGCTACTGTATATTAAGAAACGTTGAAGGTGCTCTCCCCGCGTGTCAACGAGGCGTAGGCTGTCATGGCTTTTTGGGATGCGGTCGGTAGTCTGGCTACGCCGCAGATGTTGTTCTTCTTTATTGCGTTGATTGTTGCCTTCGGCTTTGAGTTCATTAACGGCTTCCACGACACTGCCAACGCCGTTACCACCGTTATCTATACCCGCAGCATGCGACCGACCCCTTCGGTCATCTATTCAGGCATCATGAACTTCCTGGGGGTGCTGCTGGGTGGCACCGCGGTGGCATTCAGCATCGTCAATCTGCTGCCAGTCGATCTGCTCGTTGATGCCAAGTCAGCTGCGGCGCTGGAAATGGTGCTTTCTATTCTCCTGGCAGGGGTGATCTGGAACCTAGGCACCTGGTATTTCGGCTTGCCTGTCTCCAGTTCGCATACACTTATCGGTTCGATTCTCGGGGTGGGACTGGCCAACAGCTTGTGGCAAGGCAACGGCATCAGTGGCATTAATTGGGTGAAGGCAGGCGAAGTAGGCTTGGCTCTCCTGTTCTCTCCAATCGTCGGCTTCATCATGGCTGGACTTCTGTTGCTGGTAATGAAGTGGATCATCCCGAACAAGAAACTCTACGAACCGCCCGCAGGGGATGATAAGCCACCTACCTGGATTCGTGCTGTTCTAGTCGTTACCTGTGGTGGTGTCAGCTTCGCCCATGGTTCGAACGACGGACAGAAAGGAATGGGGCTCTTGTTGCTGGTACTGATCGGCTTTCTGCCTATGTACCATGCTCTCAACACCCGTAACCCCGAAGAAGCGAAGCTGGTTCACGATGCCGCAGTACAACTCAAGAAACTGCTTGGCGATCAGGCAAACAAGCACAGTATCCTGGTTGCCGACCTGGACTACCTTGACAAGAGGCTTGATAATCTGCAATCGCTCGACGAGGTTCAGAAGGACGAACGCTGGGAAGTTCGTCAGGCCATCTTCCGTACGACTCAGTATCTGAACAAGTCAGCCGACCTGAAGCCACTAGAGTCAAAGTTGAAGCCTCATCGTCAGCAACTGCTGATTGCCATCGAGTATGTGCCTCTCTGGGTGGTCATCGGAACTGCTTTGGCACTTGGTATTGGCACGACAGTGGGTTATAAACGCATCGTCATCACCGTGGCAGAGAAGATTGGTAAATCGCATCTGACTTATGCTCAAGGTGCTGCAGCGGAACTCGTGGCTGCATTGACCATTCTCCTGGCTACTTACACCAGGGCTCCTGTCAGCACCACCCAGGTATTAAGCAGTGGCGTGGCTGGTACCATGGTTGCCAACAGTTCTGGCATTCAGCCCGGTACTACCCGTCGTATCCTCCTCGCCTGGCTGATGACGCTTCCAGCTACGATGATTCTGGGCGGACTCTTCTTCGTGGTTGGCCGCTACTTCGTCAGGTAGGGTTCCATGACACCTGCCATCATATTGCTGGAGAAGTCTGGTACGCCGCATGTAGTTCATGAATATTTGCATGATGCTGCCTGTACCGATTTTGGCATCGAAGCAGCAACGAAGTTAAACGTACCACTCACGCAGATGTACAAGACTCTGGTTGTTCGTAGTGATGCGGGCCAACTGGCTTTGGTACTGGTCAGTGTGCAGGATAAAGTCGATCTCAAGAAACTGGCCCATGCCATGAGTAGCAAGAAGGCTGACCTTGCCGATCCAGGTCTTGCAGAGAAGACCACTGGTTACGTCATCGGTGGCATCTCGCCTTTGGGAGGCAGGAAGCGGTTGCCAGTGTTCATTGACAGCAGTATGTCATCCCAGCAAAACATCTACATCAGTGCGGGCAGGCGTGGCCTGCAACTGGAACTGACTGCTGGTGATTTAATTCAATTAACCCAGGCGACTGTCGTGCCACTGGCGGTATCAGGAAGCAGCGGGGAGTAGTACCGAGAACTTGCTTCCTTGTCCCAGGTTGCTTTGCACGTCGATCTTTCCACCGTGGGCCTGCACCAGGTGCTTGACAATGCTGAGGCCCAGCCCGGTGCCGGGGTCTTGCCGATCCCGTGCCCGATCTGCTCGAAAGAATCGTTCGAAGATTCGGGGCAGGTCCTTCTCAGCAATGCCGAAGCCGGTATCGATGATGTCGAAGCGAACCATGCCGTTCTCCTGCGAAGTCTTCAGCGTGATGCTGCCACCAGGAGGAGTATACTTGATGGCATTGTCGACGAGGTTATCAAGGATTTGATCGAGCGCGAGGTCATCGGCCTGGGCACTGACGGGTTGTGAATCTTCTGCCAGCGTGAGCTGCTGCTGGCGAGCCTGGGCACGGTGCTCCAGTCGCTGGATGCAGGCTTCCAGTGCTGGCATCAGCGGGGTAGGGGTGAGTTCCAGATGTTGCTGGCCTGTTTCGATGCGGGACAGTTCCAGCAGGTCATTGACCAGGCGATTGAGTCTGTCAACATTCTCGTGAATGCGGCCCAGGAAGTTGACATTGTGCTTGGGGTCATGCAGGGCTCCATCGAGTAGTGTTTCGACGGTGGCCTGGATGGCGGCGAGTGGCGTTTTGAGTTCGTGGGAGACGTTCGAGAAGAAGTCCTGCCGCATGCGTTCCAGGCGTTGCATGTCGGTGACATCCTGCAGCACGAGAACCGCACCACCACGCGTACTGCCAGTGAGCCGGGTGGCTTGCAGTTTGACTTTGCGATCTGCTGGCAGATCAAAGAGTTGATCTTGCATGGTCGCCTGTTCACTACGAAGTACTGTCTCCGCAGCTTGCGTGATCTCGCGCTGCCGAATGACCTGCCAGAGCTTCTTACCGACGACATCGCTAGCTTTCAGCTTGAAAAGCCTGCAGGCTGCTTCGTTGATGAATTGCACTTTCTCGTCCTGATCGATAATGAGGACGCTTTCGATCATGCAGCGAAGCACTGTACGGGAGAGATCCTGTTCCTGATCCTGTCTGTCGAGTTGCAGGGTAACTTGATCCTGCAGGGTATCGATGACCTGGGCGAGGGTGCGAATTTCATCACCACTACCCGATACAGGTTCCTTGAGTTTGGTCAGCGCCTTTCCTGCTGCAGCCAGGCGGATAAGCGGAGCGATCATGATGCGGGTAATGAAATAGCTGACCACAAGAGCCAGGGAGACAAGGATCAGAGCGAGGAACCAGGGCGATTGCAGCAATGGCGTATCGGACTTGGCCAGTGACTGCTCCAGGAACACTGAAGCAAGCAACAGCACTGAAAGCAGTATGCCGTAGGACAGGAAGATCTTGAGGAACAGTCTGGAGCGGAACATGGGTGCATTGTAGACTGGGGCTTGCGAATTGGCTTGAAGGTGTGATGAAGAAAAGGACGATCTCGAGGCATTCGGTTACGATCCGGTACGAACTATCTAGAGACTTTAAGTGTCATTATTGCACAGGTTGACAATCAACCTGCTTCATGTATCATTTCTAAGCCTAACCGGGGGTGTAGCTCAGCTGGGAGAGCGCTTGCATGGCATGCAAGAGGTCAGGGGTTCAAGTCCCCTCACCTCCACTGGTTGATGAGCCTGCTTTTGCAGGCTCTTTGCATTTCTACACAGAACTACACTATGTCGAATCAGCGTGTTGCCTTCGTTACCGGCAGTGGCAAGCGGCGAGTAGGCTCTGTCATTGCTGAGACACTTGCCCAACAAGGCTACCAGATTGCGATTCACTATCGTACTTCACAGTCTGAAGCGAACGATCTCGTTACATCACTACAGAAACTTGGCGTCAAAGCCGTTGCCTTCCAGGCTGATCTCACCAAAGAAGCCGAAGTGACTCGGCTCATTACACAAGTGATCTCCGAGTTTGGTCGGATCGACGTACTGGTCAATGCTGCTGCCATCTGGAGCAGCAA
>CAYPJB010000219.1:0-7680 GCA_964410845.1 uncultured Bacteroidales bacterium
TTCTTCAATTGCCTGGAAAGTTCTGCTGCCAGGCGTTCATGATCGAATGCAGGCACTCGTTTGCCGGTAAGCACATCAAGCTGGATGAAACTGTGGGTTCCATCAGGTTTCTGCTGACGGTAGACGCATTGTTCGCCGCTGGTATGCCAGGCAATGGCGGGGCGAACGTTGAGAGCCTTCCCCTGATAGCGTTCCGCGAGTTGAGCGGCACGGTTGTAGTCAGCCTGGGTGCCTTGAGCAGAGCAGGGGAGCGTGATGCAAAGAAGAGTAATAGCGGCGATTGACAGTCGAGACATGCTTTCCTCAGCGTAAAGTGCCAACACTAGTAGCCGAACTCCGTCTGGGGTAATTCAGTACATTCCTTGTAAAGCTTCACGAACTCTGAACCAGCGCTCCTGGCTTCACGGTGAAGTTCTTCCAGAAACTGTTGTTCGACAGGGGTGATCTGCTGATCAGCAAGAATGATCTTACGAAGCCAATGGGCTTCCTTGTCGTCAACGATGCCATCCTTGAGCACCAGCTTCTTTAACACCTTGAACACGAATTTATCGAAGCGGGGATGCACCCATTTGGCTTCCTTCTTCAGACTGAGTAGGAACTCGAGTTCCTCCCGGTGCAATACCCCTTCTTCCAGGATGCTGCGTTCAATCAGTTCCGCTTCCACTTCATTGATACGCCCCTGGTAGAGCAGAATACGCTTGATAAAGTTCGGCCAATCCATTGCTGGTCTCCTTCGTGGTTCTCTATCAAGCTTGCATTTCACCTGTTACCCAGCAAGTGGTGCAGCGATACGGCAGATTCCCTTGGACAGCCTCACCATCAATGTAAATGTACAGTATAACAATCCACACCAAATCCTCTCCCTTTCTTCCGTGGAGTAACACCGTTGCCTACCATTCTGAAACGCTGGGTGAAACGTCTCGCCCTCACTGGACTCATTGCTATGACGACTGTCCCCTTGCTGCATTCCGATGAAGGAATGTGGCTCTACAATAACCCTCCTCTCAAGGTGCTGAAGGAGCGATACAACTTCGAGCCGAGCCAGGAATGGCTTGATCACCTGCGGATGTCTTCGGTCCGCTTTAACAGTGGTGGTTCAGGCAGTTTTGTCTCCTCGAATGGCCTGGTGCTGACCAATCACCATGTTGGTGCTGATACCCTGCAGAAGATCAGTACGAAAGAAAAGGACTACATCAAAACCGGGTTCTACGCCAAGAGCCAGGCTGACGAAGTGCCAGCCAAGGATCTGGAATTGAACATTCTGCTCAGCATCACTGATGTTACCGACAAGGTGAACGGTGCTGCCAAGGCTGATATGGCACCAGGCGAAGCGGCTCTTGCTCGTCGCAAGGTCATGAACGAGCTGGAATCACAAGCTCTCGAAGGCAAGGATAAGAACAAGTTCCGTGCTGATGTCGTTACTCTCTATAACGGCGGAGCCTATCATCTGTACCAGTTCAAGCGTTATACCGATGTTCGACTGGTGTTTGCTCCCGAGAAGGATATCGCTTTCTTCGGTGGTGATCCCGACAATTTTGAGTATCCCCGGTACGATCTCGATGTCTGTTTCTTCCGTGCCTACGAAGATGGCAAGCCTGCTCAGCCTGAACACTACCTGAAATGGAGTGAAGCTGGCACGAAAGAAGGCGATCTTACCTTCGTCAGCGGTCACCCCGGCCGTACCAGCCGTGGACTCACGATGGCCCATCTGGAATACATCCGTGACAAGCTGGCTCCATATCAGCTGAATTACCTTCGCCGACTGGAAGTGCTCCTGAAGACCTACAGCGACCGCAGCCTGGAAAACAAGCAGGAAGCTCAGGAAGACCTGTTCGGCATCCAGAACAGCCGCAAGGCTCGCCTTGGTGGTATGGGAGGTCTTCAAGACCCTGTTTTGATGGGCAAGAAAGCCAAGGAAGAAGCAGACCTTCGCGAAGCCATCGCCAAGGATCCCAAGCTGAAGGAATACGAAGCAGCATACGCAGAAGTGGAGAGCACACTCAAGTATGCTCGCGAGTATTTCATCGACAACAATCTCTGGGAACGAGGCCAGGCATTTCACAGCGACCTGTTCGGCAAAGCCCGCACACTGGTGCGTATTGCTGAAGAAAAGGCCAAGCCCGATGGTGAACGACTTCGCGAGTATCGTTCATCTGGCATTAAGTCGCTGGAGTTGGCTCTCTTCTCGGAAGCCCCGATCCATGACAACCTGGAAGTGGTCCAGCTGGCTGATTCGCTTGGCATGATGGTCGAACTGGCTGGCGTCGATCACCCACTGGTGAAGAAGGTGCTGGCAGGCAAGTCTCCTACCCAACGTGCGGCAGAACTGGTTCGTGGCAGCAAGCTCGGTCAGCTTTCGGAACGCAAGAAGCTCTATGAAGGTGGCAAGGACGCTATTGCCGCCAGCAATGATCCGATGATTCAGTTGGCCAAACTGGTGGACGATGAGGCCCGCAAGGTTCGCAAGGCCTTTGAAGAGAAGGTCGAAGAACCCCAGCGACAGGCCTATAGCAAGATTGCCAAGGCACGCTTTGCAGTGCAGGGCACCGGTGTCTATCCCGATGCAACCTTCACTCTGCGACTCTCGTTCGGCCCCGTGAAAGGCTACGACGATGCAGGCCAGAAGGTTCCAGCCTTCACGACTCTTGCAGGTGCCTTCGAGCGAAGCAAGGCACAGGGCAACGTTGAACCGTTCCAGTTGCCTGAGAGCTGGCACAAGGCCAAGGATAAGATGAAGCTGGATACCCCATTCAACTTCGTTTCCACTGCTGACATCATCGGAGGCAACTCCGGTTCACCTGTGGTGGATCGCAAGGGTGAATTTGTTGGCATTATCTTCGATGGCAACATCCAGTCGCTGGTTCTGGACTATGCCTACAGCGACACCGTCGCCCGTGCCGTCTCTGTCGATTCCCGAGGCATCCTTGAATCGCTGAAGAGCGTGTACGAAACTACGGATCTGGTGAATGAGTTGCTGAAGAAGTAACCAGTCAAGTTCAGAATTGTTCGTTGAGCGTTGAGAGTGGTTGCTCCCAACGCTTTTTTCGTAGTGTTCGAGGCTGCCGCTAGTGGGTTGTCTGTATGACTGCTTCAAAGCCAGCAACGTGCCATTGAGAGAATGACTGTGTCTAATTATTGAACGTATACCTTCTCGATCCATGCTGAGAATCACGGCTGAGGTTGACAGGCATCATGTCATGTCATCACAGCGCAAAAAGAAACGACCTCTGAAGTCAGAGGCCGTTGCAGGAAGTCAAGTTGTCTAGCGTGCTGTGAGCAACGGTTAGCAGTTGACCAGCGTTGTTTCGCCAGCGTCTAAGTAAAACTTAGGCGGCTGGTGGCTTGGCTTCAGCCTTCTTTGGTTCAGCTGGAGCAGCAGGCTTGGCAGGTTGAACAACCGTGCCGGTGCAGCCAGTGCAAGCAGCGCCGGAGCAGCTGGTGACATAACCGCTGCAGGAGCAGCCGTTGCAACCATTGCGACGGAAACGGCTGAAAAGGCCGCCGGAGCACTTGCCGGAGCAAGAAGAACCACTGCAGTGAGCGTAGTGGCTGCCATGGCAGCTACCGCTGCAGCTGCAGCTTGCTACGTGACCGCTACAGCTGCCATTGCAACCGCTGCAACGTGAGAAGAGACCGGAGCAGCTGCTGCCGGAGCAACGGCTGCCTGAACAACGGCTGAACAGGCCACCGCTGCAGCGGGAACCGTGGCAGCTAGAACCTGAGCAGCTATAACCGCTGCAAGAGCAGGCTACGGCGCCGTTGCAGCTGCCGCTGCAAGAACGACCGAAGCAGCTTGTTGGCAGAGCAGCTTGGCCGCTCAATGCCATCACCATAACCATACTGTACATGCAAACGCTCCTTAAAAAGTGGCCACCCAGCGAAGACGTCATCCCAGTGATACGCTCGTGACTTGTCCTACACGAATCCCCACGTAACTGGGCAAGCTGGCAAAGGTAAGTAAGTAGAATAGAAATTTATTCGATAGACACAGGTATGTCAATGGTACATTGCGTGGTTTTCATAGTCTAGGGTAGTGACTTAGGCCTGTCATGTCATATTTGTGTCAATTAGGTGAGGTGCTCAGTCAGGTGCGATTATTCTGGCCAGCCTTGTCCATTATATAGACAATCTTATCCGTATTTACTTGCTTTCAGCCAGTTATCGGTTTGCACACGTTCTCCTTCATGGCTTGCGGGTTGTTTATCGGTACTGAAACTCGCTCGTCCTGCTCTAGCTATTGCCAGGCATCTGCATTCGTTTTCCTGTCCATACAATGTAACTTTCACAAGATACCTGAGAGTTCTCCATGCCTGAGAAAGTTGTCATCATCGGTTCTGGACCTGCTGCGTGGACGGCAGCCATTTATGCAGCACGCGCCAATCTCTCGCCTCTGGTGTTCGAGGGAGCCATCACGGAGCAGAACAGACTAAATTCCACATTGCCTCTGGGGCAACTCAACCTCACCACCGAAGTGGAAAACTTCCCCAGTTGGCCTCATGCTGATCCATCAGCACTACTTGCCTATGCTCAGAGCGCATTGCCACCGGAACGCTTCGCCAATGTTGCTCACCTTTTCTCAGGCAAAGCTGCTCACAGTGGCAAGCGATCTGCCGTGGGACCGGAGTTGATGGAATTCATGCGCCAGCAGGCGGTGAACTTTCAAACTCGCATTGTCACCGATGACATTGTCAAAGTCGATTTTCAGTCGAAACCCTTCAAGCTGTACACGCTTGAAGGCAAAATCATTGAAGCACTGACAGTCATCGTGGCAACGGGCGCTCGTGCCAACTACCTGGGTTTGCCAAGTGAACAGAAATTCATGAACAATGGCGTCTCCGCTTGTGCTACTTGCGATGGGGCGCTGCCTCGCTTTCGTAATCAACCCATTGTCGTGGTGGGCGGTGGCGATACCGCTTGCGAAGAAGCTCATCACTTGGCCAAGTTCGGCAGCACTGTCTACCTCGTCCATCGTCGCGATAAGCTTCGCGCCAGCAAGATCATGCAGGAACGGTTGTTTGCCAACTCCAAGATTCAGGTGAAATGGAATAGCGCTGTCGAGGAAGTGCTGGGAACCGAGGACGATGGCGTCTCTGGCGTCAAGCTGAAGAACCTGGCTGGCGGCACAAGCGAAACATTGCCTGCACGAGGCCTTTTCGTTGCCATCGGTCATACGCCCAACACCGACTTCCTCGGTGGTCAATTGCAGCTCAATGAGAGTGGCTACATTGTCTGGACGAAACCCCAGCGGGCGTGGACAAGTGTCGAGGGTGTCTTCGCTTCGGGGGATGTTGCAGACAACTACTATCGCCAGGCGGTGACAGCAGCCGGCACTGGTTGCATGGCTGCTCTCGATGCTGAACGCTGGTTGAATGAAAAGGGTCTGGTCTAGTTCAACTGGGCAGACATCAGATGCTTTTTGCTCCACTGCTGCATTTGCTGCAATAGTGGACGAATTTCCCTGCCCTTGGCGGTCAACTGATACTCTACGCGTGGTGGCACTTCTGCGTAGACTTTGCGAAGCACCATGTCCTGCTGTTCCAGTTCACGCAGTTGTTGGGTCAGCATCTTCTGTGTGATGCTCGGCATGCGTTTCCGCAATTCACTGAAGCGCATCATCCCTTCCTGCAGGTGCCAGAGGATGATAATCTTCCACTTCCCACTGATAATGGTCAAAAGTTCGTCAAGGGGACATGGGCTCTCAACCTGCATCAGCTCTTCCTCAATCGGTATCTGAACAGTAACCATGTTCCGATATGGTGCGTTCTTGTCTTTGTTCGCTATCCAATCAATAATAGCTTCAGCCAACTTGCATGCAACCGCAGTAGGCGCACTTCAGGAGTTTCTCATGGCTATTCATAGCCTGCTCATGCCTGAGTACAGCAGCATATTCTTCATCGATCATCGGCAATAGTGACTAATCGGTGCCAGTAGTGGCCATTCCGGCACGACAGTTCTTGTTTGAACATCTAGCTGACTATTTACTACTCATTAACAAGGAGTTCTCATGCTCACTTTGCGCAAAGCCTCCGAACGCGGTCATGCTGATCACGGCTGGCTTGATACCTGGCATACGTTCTCGTTTGCCGATTACTACGATCCTGCTCATCACAACTTCCGCGTTCTGCGGGTGATGAACGACGACAAGGTTGCTGCCGGGCAGGGGTTCGGTACCCATCCACACCGTGATATGGAAATCATCACTTACGTGCTTGAAGGCGAGCTAGCCCACAAGGACAGCATGGGCCACCAGGCTACCCTGACACCAGGTGAGGTGCAGCGCATCACCGCTGGTACTGGCATTCAGCACAGCGAGTTTAATCCATCAGCGACCCAACCTGTGCATCTCTATCAGATCTGGATAGTGCCCGATGCCAAGGGGCATACACCCAGCTATGCTCAGAAAGCTTTCCCCAAGGAAGGACGCACTGGTCGCTGGCAAACCATCGTCTCGAAGGATGGCCGTGATGGTTCGATCACTATCCATCAGGATGCTGTTATTCAACTGGCAGAGCTAGCCAACGGGCAAACGATCAAACACTCATTTGCTCCGGAGCGGTACGGCTGGCTACAGCTCCTGCGAGGACAGGCTACTGTCAATGGAATACCGATGGCGGCAGGTGATGGTCTTGCCATCTCCGTAGAGAAAGAGATCGATGTGACCGCTCAAGGCAGTGCAGACGTAATGTTCTTTGATCTGCCATAATCGACAGCAATCTCTGCATGATTCAATCTGCAGCGTCCTCTGCGTTTCAAAAACCAAAACGCAGAGGACACAGAGAAAGACAGCGCAGAGAACGCTGAGAAGATCACGCCACACTTACATATTCTTGATAATTGCCTGACCGAACTCGCTGCACTTTACTTCAGTCGGGTTCTGGCCTTCCTGCTTCATCAGGCGGGCGAAGTCATAAGTGACGGTCCGCTGTTCGATGGCGGAATCCATGCCCTTGATGATCAGGTCAGCAGCTTCGTGCCAGTCCAGGTGACGAAGCATCATCTCAGCAGAGAGGATGACCGAGCCGGGGTTCACCTTGTCGAGGTTGGCGTACTTCGGAGCGGTGCCATGGGTTGCTTCGAAGATGGCATGGCCTGTCACGTAGTTGATGTTGCCACCGGGGGCGATGCCGATACCACCGATCTGGGCAGCCAGTGCATCAGAGAGGTAGTCGCCATTCAGGTTGAGCGTCGCGATGACATCGAACTCATCGGGACGAGTCAGCACCTGCTGCAGGGTGATGTCCGCGATGGAATCCTTGATCAGGATCTTGCCCGCCTTCAACTGTTCCTTCTGCTCAGCGTTGGCAGCTTCCTCACCCTTGGCTGCTTTGGTCTTCTCCCACTGATTCCAGGTGTAGACCTTGTCGCCAAACTCCCGTTCGGCCAGGGCATAGCCCCACTTCATGAAGGCACCTTCGGTGTACTTCATGATGTTGCCCTTGTGAACGAAGGTGACCGACTTGCGTTTCAGATCCAGTGCATACTTGATGGCAGCACGGACGAGGCGTTCGGTACCATCCTTCGAGACAGGCTTGATGCCGATACCGGAGCTTTCGGGGAAGCGGACTTTGGCGAAGTCCTTCGGGAACTCAGCCTTCAGGAAGTCGAGGACCTTCTTGGCCCGGTCGGTGCCTGCTTCAAATTCGATGCCTGCATAGATGTCTTCGGTGTTCTCGCGGAAGA
>CAYPJB010000220.1:0-7531 GCA_964410845.1 uncultured Bacteroidales bacterium
CGACACTTTCCCCGTGCCTTTGCACTTGGGGTATTTGGTGCAGCCTAGGAAGTAGCGGCCGCGGAATTGTCTTAGTTTCATGGGGCCGCCGCATTCGGGGCAGAGTTCGGTGATCTCGACTTCGGGCATCTCCTTCTTCGGTGGAGGTGGAGGGAGGATGTCCTTCAGTTTCTCTTTGAGATCTTCCGGAAGTGGCTTGGCGTTGCGGCACTTGGGGTAGGCGGCACAGCCCAGGAACGGACCACGTGGGCCTTTCCTTACAGCCATCGGGCCGCCGCACTTGTCGCAACTCACGCCAGTATCGATGGGCTTCATCGGGTTGCCGTCTTTGTCGACATCCTGAGCGTTCTTGCACTTGGGGTAGCCGGTGCAGGCGAGGAACGGTCCACGTTTGCCTTCGCGTAGCACCATGGGCTTGCCGCACTTCTCGCAGACGTGTTCGGTCTTCTTCATGGCTGGAATGGGTTGGCCGTTGTCCCCCATGTTCATGATCATCTTGCATTCGGGATAGCCGGAGCAGGCAAGGAACTTGCCGTACTTGCCCATGCGTTCGAGCATCGGCTTGCCGCAATCGGTACATTTGAATTCCGTCTCGACGACACGTGGGCCATCTTCGCCTTCGCCGGGCTTGATGTACTTACATTCAGGATAGTTGCTGCACCCAGCGAACTTGCCCATCTTGCTCCAGCGGATGATGAGCGGATTGCCACACTGGGGGCACTTTTCGCCGGTCTCAATGCCCTTGACCGGTTCCATCGATGCTTCTGCGGTCTTCAGCAGTTTATTGAAGGGTTGGTAGAATTCATCGAGCACATCGCGCCAACCGATCTTGGCGTTTTCGATGCTGTCGAGTTCATCTTCCATATGGCTGGTGAACTTGACATCCATGATCTGGGGGAAGTTTTTCACCAGGGCATCGGTGACGACCATGCCCAGTTCGGTGGCGAAGAAACGGCGTTCCTTCAGCTCCACGTAACCTCGTTCCTGAATCTTGCTGATGATGCTCGCATAGGTACTTGGTCGGCCAATGCCCTCCTTTTCCAGCGTCTTCACGAGGCTGGCTTCGTTGAACCGGGCAGGGGGCTGGGTGAAGTGCTGCGTGGGGATGAGTTCCATCAGCGAGAGGGGATCCTTCTCTTTCATCGCAGGCAGGATGGCATCTTCGGATTTGCCCGGTGCAAGCACCTTGCGGTAGCCATCGAACTTCAGGATCTTGCCCTGGGCCTTGAAGAGTCCCTTGCCCTTGGCTGCTTCAATCTCGACGTTGGTGACAGCGAAGACAGCAGGCATCATCTGGCTGGCGACGAAACGTTTGTATATCAGTTCGTAGAGCTTGAAGAGTTCCTGAGGAATCTTGTCGCGGAGCTTGTCCGGTGTCTGGGCCAGGTCAACCGGGCGAACCGCTTCGTGACCTTCCTGAGCCGACTTGCCTGACGAGTAAATGTTCGGGTTAGCAGGCAAATAAGGTTTGCCGTAATGGTTCTCAATATGCTCGCGAACAGCTTTGAGGGCATCATTGCTGACTCGCACACTATCGGTACGCATGTAGGTGATGAGAGCAGTACTTTCGCCGCCGATATCGACACCTTCGTAAAGCCTCTGGGCAGCCATCATAGTGCGCTTGGCAGTGTAACGCATCCGCAAGGCGGCCTGCTGCTGCATGGTGCTGGTAGTGAACGGAGGGACAGGCTTCTCCTGGCGGTCCTTCTGTTCAATCTTCGAGACGCTGCAACTGTTCTTGTTGATCTCGTCGACGATGGTATTGGCTGTCTCTCCGTCACTGACATCGAATTTCTTGCCATCCCACTGAGATAACTCAGCGGTGAAGGCACCTTCGGGCATCTCTTCGACGAGTTGCAGGGCTGGCATTGGTGCTGCCTCTTCGCCTGCCTCGGGTGTGCCCTCTGCTTCGACGGGATCATTCTCGTCGTCATGTTTGCCGGCATTCTTGCTGGCAGCCTGCTCTTTCTGCTTGGCTTCGGCATCGCGGAGCTTCTTGAAGAAGTCAGGGGCGACTTTGGATGCCAGATCCACAGGCATGAAGGTACCGGTGACTTTCCAGTATTCTTCCGACTTGAACGCCTGGATTTCCCGTTCCTTTTCGACGATAAGGCGGACGGCGACTGACTGCACCCGACCAGCGGTAGCGTGGCGGGTAATCTTCTTCCTTAGTAATGGGGAAAGCTGGTAGCCTACCACGCGGTCGAGGAAGCGGCGGGTTTCCTGAGCACGCACCAGATCGTCGTTGATGGCACGGGGTGTGGTGAAGGCCTTCTGTACTGCAGTCTTCGTGATTTCATTGAAGGTCACGCGCTGGACCTGGTCGTCACTGAGGCCCAGTGATTCCTTCAGGTGCCAGGCAATGGCTTCGCCTTCACGATCCGGATCAGGTGCCAGGTAGACCATCTTGGCTTTGGCAGCTTGTTTCTTGAGGCCGTTGATAAGATCGAGCCGGTCGGGCAGATCCTGATAAGTAGCGCTCCAGCCATTCTCGATGTCGATGCCGAACTTCTTCATGGGCAGATCACGGACGTGGCCTTTGCTGGCTGTCACTTCGAAATCTGGCCCAAGATATTTGCCGATGGTCTTGGCCTTGGCAGGCGATTCGACGATCACGAGATTCTTGCCAGTGCCGCGTTTGGCCTTGGGTTCTGCTGCCACTTCGGGAGTTGCTTCGACGACTTTCTTAGTCGCTTTGGCTGGAGTTTTAGCCTTGGTCGCAGCCTGCTTCGTAGTGGCTTTAGGAGTGTCAGTCTTAGGAGCTGCTGTCTTACGGGTAGCCATCAAAGGCACCTCATTATAATGGGGCAGAGGCTGGGAGTTGCCGGGAAGGCACGTCGTCCCCTCTGCTAAAGGTCATTGGTATAGAAGGCAGTCAAGGGGTAAGACAAGGGCAAGGGGCGAAACTGGGAAAATAGATGGGTCAGCAAAAGGTGTTGTTCGTCGTCGCAAAGTCCCTACAATTCTTACACTTAGGGTAAATAGCCCTCAGATTGTGCAGGCAGGCGTTGCTGTGATGGACTCAGCACCCTGGACTGCGTGGTTTTCTTTGAGAAGGTGCCGATTATGGCGACGAAGGCCATGAGTTACTTCCGCAAGCATCAGAAGGTGATTCTGGCGCTGATCACGATTGGTACGATGATTATCTTCATCGTTGGTGATGCGGTGCAGGCGGTGAGCCGCGGAGACGGCTCGGGCGGGTTCTTCGGAAAAATCAAGAGCTTCTTCGGGGGCTCGCAGGACGATACCGTTTTCCGCATAGCTGGAACGAATTACAATACAGCTACCTTGCAGAAGCTGCAGGCTCAACGCTCCTTTGCTTCTGATGTGATGAGCACAGTCGCCAGCATGGGCGAACGTCGTTATCTCGAAAGTCTTGGTTTCAAGGACGAAGACTTTACCGATCAGCAGAAGTTTCAGACGAAGCTCTTCGAAATGATGGGCAAGGATCCCACGATTGCGGAGACACGTACCAATCGTGACAATACCTTGTTGAATCAGATTCGCCCGTCGGTGGCTGTATTTGCCATGATTGGTGCAGGTGAAAATGCTGAATCGGTTTCAGAATACCTGCTGATGAAGTCGCGTGCTGACAAGCTGGGGGTGACCGTTACCAATTCGATGGTACGTGACGATCTGGTCAAGCTTGGCATGGGCAAAGTGACGCTTGATGAGATCAACGCCCTGATTCGCAACACCGCCCGGCAGCGTGGCCAGCTCGATATGGCCAAGATCGATACGGTCCTCAGTACGCTGGCAGATGAAGTACGGGTCAGCATCGCCAAGCATGTCGAAGGGGAAGATCTCTCACGTGCTTATGCGGAGAGTATTGCCAACCAGATGCGCCAGCCACTTCGAGATCGTGGTCGTGAATCCCAAGTGACTGTGGCTGACCTATGGAACAGCTATGTCGATGTAAAAACCACTCTCAACACGGGTATTCTGCCGCTGAAAGTGGAAGATTATCTGAGCCGGGTGGCCGATCCGAGTGAAGCAGAGAAATTAGCGTATTTTGAAAAGTACAAGAAAGAATATGCCAGCACCGAGAAGGATACGCCGGGATTCAAGATCCCCCCGATGTATCGCATCGGGTTCGTCTTTGCTGATATGAAAGATGGTGCTCCTGCCAGCAAGTATTATCGAGCAAAAGTTGACGCCTGGGATAGGCTTGCACCACTGAACGCCATGGCTGAACTAGCCAAGGCCTATGAAGACAAAAAGAGCACCTACCGGACTACCCAGCCATTCGTCGAATTTGCCATTACCAAGGCGGCTGACAGTCCCTGGGTGCGAATCTACTACTGGCAGGCTCAGCAGGATCATGCTCAGCTAGCCAGTACTATCGGCCACTTTGCTCTGGCAGCGAGTCAGGTAGCTACACTCTCTCTAGCGAATGCCTTCGCCATGAACCTCATGGGTGAAGCTGTGCCTGCGGAGAATACCAGTCTGATCAACAAGCTTTCCAAAGCTGTAGCCACTGCTGCAACGCCTGTTGGCGAATTGCAGCAAGCAGCTCGTACCTTCACGGGAGCTAAGGAAATCTTTACGCCTTTCCATGTAGTGGCCAATGCCCTCATTGAACAACGACTGGAAACCAAGAGCAAGGAATACCTCAGCAATGACCTGGCTGACCTGACCACGACATTAAACGACTATGCTAAGAAGTACGGTGAATGGCGTGGCAAGGTGATCCGCAAGCAGGCCAATGCATCAACACCACCGCTGTTCAACGACGAGACGAAGCAAAGTCTCAGCGATTATCTGACAAAGTTTGCATCAAGTCGTGGCTTGTCTTACTTTGAAACCAAGGATCTGCGATCCAAGCAAAATCTGCTGGTGGAACCAGCAGAACGAGTGTTGAACACGTTCATCAAGCCGCTCTATTACGACCCCAGCGAACGCTCTTCTGCCCGTCAGCTGGAGGATTACGTTCGATTTGCCCTGGTGCAGGATGAGCTGAATAATCGCAAACCCAAGCTGTTCGATGCCACCAATACCAGTGTCTATGATTCGAGTCGCAAGAACAAGGAACAGGCATTGCACTGGGTGTGTGAAGCGACTGAACCCCGCACTCCAGATTTCAAGGACGTGGAGGCAACGGTAACTAAAGCCTGGAAGATGGAAAAGGCCCGTTCCATTGTTGAAGAAGAGGCACAGAAGCTCATCAAGGAGGTGGCTGCTGCTCCCGATAATTATCGAAAACTGATTGATATGAAGGGCTATACTCCGGGGCAAAACATTGCCCGTTACAGCGAGCCGGAGATCAAGTCCTTTGCTGATGTGCCGATGTACCAGTCAGCGAAAATGCCTGCCGTGCTCGATAACGAGCCGAACGATTTTGTAACCTTGTGCCTGGAGAAGCTCAAGAAGAAGGGTGACATGACAGTCATTCCTGACAAGACGAAGTCGGTTTACTATCTCATCTATCTCTCTAACCGCTCTGAACCACGAACGATCAATCCGCTCGATCTGGAAGCCTTCCATAATGAAGTGATCCGTCCATCTCAGGGAAGGCAGATGATGGTGGATGGCATGGGCTTCCGCAGCTATGTCTCCCAGATGAAGAAGAGCATTGAACAGAAGAACTGGCTCGATTACCTCAAGGGTGCTACCAAGATGAACGAGGAACTGGTGAAGAACTTCAGTTCACGTAGTCGGTAAGTTTGAGATGATCGAGAATGGAACTGACCGTCCGTTGCAAATGGTTGCAACGGACGGTCTTGTTTTAGGAGTGTATCAAAGAGTAGAGTGCTGTGGTGGGTGACCAAAACTCATTGGCATGCGTGATGCATGCCTTCATTTCGCTGTACTCAGCGTAACGATGCTGAGTCATCCCGACAGAAAAGGCTTAGTTTGCCCAGCAGTGTTAGAGAAATGACATGAGCAAGCTCTTGCCATTGCGCGATCCGCGGCACGGCAGGATTCTCGCTCTCCGTAGCTCAATGACGGTGTTTGTTACTTGCTTATCAGCCCCTCTGGAACTGTTACATCGCTGTCTTTCAGCTTTTGCCCAATCGTCGCACCGAGCACTACTGCAGCGTGTTGGGGGGAAACCCGTTCTTCCCGCTTGCCGGGGGCGATAGGACCGCCGAAGAAGATGAGGGGCACGTGGGTGTCGTAGGGATGGGGGGAGCCGTGCGTGGTGCCGGTGGTGTACTTACTGACGAAGTGATAGGGTTTGAAAATCGGCATAACGTTGCCTGATCGTTCTGGAACGAAGCAGCGTTTGGTCATCTCGCCGAACTCAGAGAGTGGTGCACCCGACATCAACTGTGAGCGGGTGATGACTTCCTGTACATAAGGCCTTTGTTTGAACCACGCTGCGACAGCGGATTCCACTTCTGCTTCGGTTTTCCCCGATTCCTTGACGGTACGGTGATCGAAATACACACCAGCACCGCTGAGTGCGAGAATCCATTGGCCGCTGGTCTGGAACTGGCCCTTCAAGAAGAATTCGAGTTCCACTATCTCCTTCGTGATGACAACACGATTTGCTTCGTAGCCTTGCTGCCTGGCGATTTCGGGATTGGGACAGATGCCATGATCAGCGGAAAGGGCCAGCACGTAGTTGTCACGACCAACATGCTTGTCGAGATATGCAATCATGTCAGCCACGATGGCATCGCTTCGCAAGGTGATATCCAGCACTTCGTGCGAATCAGGCCCCCAGTTGTGGCCGACGGCATCGTTCGACGAGTAACTCACTACGAAATAATCGGTGGCATCCCTCTGGCCGAGCTTTTCGTTTTGAATCACCACCTTGCTGGCTTCCCAGGTGAGGTCATTGCCGAACGGAGAGTTGTAGACGGCGTCGTAGAATTTGGCGCCAGGTTTCGTGTCGCCACCGGTCATGGGGTGAGGGAACGTGCGGCCTTGTTTGGATCCTGTGCCTTCACCAGGCATATCATCAGTGCCAGTGTAGTTGGAGTAGTTGATGTCAGTCCGGAAATAAGTCCAGTCCTTGCCGAACCACTGATCAGCGAACTTGCTGGCATTAAACTCCTGCATGTAGCTGGGCAGTTTGTCGGCGTATCGGTTGGAGGTAACGAATCCGCCAATGCTGTCATCGTACCAGTAGCAGATATCTGCTTTCATGCCTGTGGGCAGTACGCCTCCCCGATCTTTGAGAGAAAGGCCGATGACTTTTCCCTGATTCTGCGTAGCGGCTTTTACATAGTCGCCTAGCGTGGGGACGAGCAGTCGATCTGGTGCTCCGCCAGAAGACTTGCCTGACTTGCTCTTAGCGCCCTCGGGGACCATCTTGTACCGATCCCCCATGGTGGCGCAGTAGACGTAGCCCGGTACGGAGCGATCGTACCAGTCATTCTCAATAATGCCATGCTGAGAGGGCAGGCAGCCGGTTCCCAGAGTAGCATGGCCTGCACCTGTCACAGTCATCGAATAAGGATAGTGGCAATTCGCAAACCAGGCCCCTTCGGTGGTGAGCTTGTTAAAGCCGTTTTTCCCGAATAGTGTCCTCCATTTGCTGACGTAATCCCCGCGTAACTGATCGAACACGACGAGGACGAGA
>CAYPJB010000221.1:0-7527 GCA_964410845.1 uncultured Bacteroidales bacterium
AAACCGGAGACCACTCCACCGAACAAGACTGGAGCTTGTGGCGATTACTTTGCCGTTGCTGGCGTGCACCCAGACATCAATCTGGCTCTTGCACCCACCCAGCAATTCAACACAAGCACTGATTTGCGCGGTGCCATCTGCTGGTATGATGCTGCTGTCAATAAAGAGAATAACATCAAGTCTATTCAGGATGGAACATCACATACCATCATGCTGGGTGAATGTGCAGGTCGAGAAGATGTCTATCGAGGCCGCCAGTTCTTTCCTGTGAATTACACCAGTTCACCTCGCGTCCGTGCCCGAGGCGGTGCCTGGGCTACGACGGATAACGCCTACATGATTGGCCAGCGCCTTGCCTGGCATGCTCCATTTGGGCCTATTCCTGGGCCGATCCAGATCAACAACTCCAATGAATGGGGACATTGCTTCTACAGTTTCCACCCGAATGGAGCGAACTTTGCATTCTCCGATGGTTCCCTGCGTTACTTCAGTGAGAATACATCGCTTTGGACCCTCGCTGCCCTCAGTACACGATACGGCGGTGAAACTGTTACGGAAGACGAATGAGTAATTTGCAGCTTGTAAGCCTGATGCTCCTCCTTTGCCTGAGCAGTGGTTGCAGTTCTGGTTCTGGTAATCCAGTCTGCTATCCGATTTCGGGCAAAGTGCTGTTCAATCAACAACCCATTGCAGAAGCGCAGGTTGTATTGTATCCGAAGACAGGGAGTATTTCTCCACTTCCAATGGGCTACACCGACGAAAAGGGGCAGTTCACGATCACCACCTGGGCCACTGGCGATGGTGCACCAGCAGGCGATTATGTCGTCACTGTCAGTTGGAAAGCACTTGAATTGAAAGGTGAAGAAAAGATTCGTTCGGGTAGACAGCTACTGTCGATGGAGAATACCGATCCCCATCGTTCCCCCTGGAAATACACCGTGAAAGAAGGGGGTAATGCGCCTCTGGTGATCGATATCAAAAAGTAGCGTATTCCAGCCAGGGATCATTCAATAGTGGTAAGCGGCAAGTTACTTGCCTGGCCACAACCTTCGTTCGATGCCGATAGAACCCACTTCCAGAAAAAGCCGCTGTTTGCCATCGTAGCGTACCTCAGGCACCAACATCAGGCGATCGACCTCTGCCGCCAGGCTGATGTCATCCCCCAGTCCGATACTTTGCAGATTCATTCCACCAGCTGAGAGCTTTAAAGCCTCACTCAATACCAGGCCATGGCATTCAAAAGCATCCCACGCCAGACGGGCACTATCGTTCATAGTGTTGGGGCGATGGGGAATTAGCGCTGACAGGAATGCACCTGCAAGCAGTGTGTCTTCCAGAGTGATATAACCATTCGTGCCTGAGCAGATGAAATGAATGGGCCGCTTCTCTTCCAGTAGTGTTTCGCAGACAGCACTGAAGTTGACAAAGCCTGCTGTCACAATGCGATCCGCTGCCTTGGCATGTAGCAACGCCCTGGTGCCATTGGTGGTGCTGAAGATGAGCATACTTCCCTGGCACTTGTCCCATGAATATTCGAGTGGTGAGTTGCCCAGGTCAAAGCCAGGGATGGCGATTCCTTCCCGTTCGCCACCCAGGATCACGGTTTCCCCTGATTGTTTGAACTCATCCGCTAAGGTGAGGGCAGCAGGAATGTCTGCTACCGGGTAGACGTGGGTAACGCCGGCATGAAAGGCATGAGCGATGGTCGTTGTTGCTCGAAGAACATCGATGACGACCGCCACGCCGCCTTGTAAAGAACTGGCTTCGACCAGGCTAGGCAGCAGATGTACTTGGTAGCTTGCTGACACACGTTTCCTTTACTCTACTCGTCTCTCAGTCCATATTAGCATTCTGCAAGCGTGAGCTGTAAAGTCCAAGAGGCTCTGCTGACGTGAAATCAAGATGGTTTCGAGTCAACAACCGTACGGGCACTTACTGTCTGATGGAAGAGATACCCAGCCAGTAGACCTTGCATCGTCCACAGGATAGTGCGAAGCCAGTTGGAATTCACCAGTTCTTGATGAGTAATCTCTGTGAATCGAATATTCAATGCATCATGAAGTGGCACCTGAATAAAGAAGGTTGATAACCAGATACAGACTATCAATGCCAGGTTGATGAGCCAGAGTTTCTGTTTCGATGAACTGCCACGCCAGAGTATGACTGCGGTGATGAGTTGCATCAGCATGCACGGGCCCACGATGAAGAGAATACGCTGACGATGTTCAGTTTCGAATGCTGCAAAGCGTGCTTCTTCGACGAAGCTCATTAGTGGATAATGCACCAGTTGTACCAGCCAGATGAGACCGACCATGAACCAACTGCTGGCAAGGTGGATGTAAAGCGTAGCTGGCTGATTATTCATCCAGCGGCCTCCAGTTCAACGCAATTCGAAGTTGATCGTACGTGAACTCGCTCTGGAAGTGATCGAAGATGGTCTTCAGGCGACCGTCGTCAAATTGCCTGGCTGCTTCCCGGATGCGAATGGCATCGGCTGAGTTCAGCCAGGGTTCGGTACTGGAGCGTGGCTTGGCTAGAAGGTACTCTTCAAGATACTTGGTAACCGTGCTGGTCGCACGACGAAGTTGTTCTGCCACTTCTTGAACACTCTTGTCCTGGTCGAAGAGGTCCCAGGCATCGGCCCGGGTGGCGCTGCTGGGTTTTGGCTCCGCAAGGGTGCTGCTTACCTTTTTGCCAGTGGTCCCGAAACCAACGTCCATCACCACATCGTGGGCCTGACAGTACGCAACGATGCTCTGAACAAAATCCGCACCATAACTATTCACCTTGGCTTCGCCGAAGCCAGGTATCTGCAGGAGCAGTTGCTTGTTACTGGGGCGATGAGCCGCGAGTGCCTGCAGTGTAGTATCGTGGCAGATCACATAGGGAGCCACGCCGCGAATGCCTGCCAGTTGCCTGCGCAGCTTCTGGAGTGCAGTGAACAGGTTGACATCGTACGGAATGTCGCTGGCCAGCTTACTCTTGCGGGTTCGTCCCTTCTTCAGCGGTTCAGCTTGCTTCTTTTTCCAGAGTTTCACGTTGGTGCGCTGCTTGCGCATCACCTTCCACGACTCGGCATTCAGCTTCAGGATGTAACCTGCTCCCTTCGCTCCCTGGAACTCTTCCTTGCTGATCAACCCTGCAGTCGCAAGCTGTTCGTACCAGTCACGAATCTCATCTTTGCTGTGTTCTTGAAGCAACCCGAAGACCGAGAGTTGATCGTGCTGATGCTTGAGTACATTCTCAGTGCGTTCGCCTCGTAGTACTTCCACCAGATGCTTGCCACCGAAGCGTTCATCACAGCGGGCGATGGCGGAGAGCAGCTTCTGAGCGGTGATCAAGCTGTCAGCCAGCGGCTCGGCATCACCAGTGCAAATGTCACAGGCACCACAGTTATCAAGCGGAAACTGCTGGCCGAAGTAGTTGACGAGCTGCTGATGTCTGCACTGCGTGAGTTGGGCATAGCGATTCATCTCTTCGAGGTGTGCGAGAGCAACTTTCAACCAACCGGTGTCTCCCTCGCTTTCCATGGCAGACTTGGTCATGATCTTCTGCCAGATGATGGCATCGGCCCGGCTGTAGAGAAGCACGCATTCCGAATCGAGTCCGTCACGGCCGGCTCGTCCCGATTCCTGTTGATAGTGTTCAAGCGACTTGGGCAGCGCCAGGTGCAGGACAAAACGAACGTCCGGGCGATCAATTCCCATTCCAAACGCCACCGTGGCACAGATCAGATTGCACTCTTCTGATCGGAAAGCTTCCTGTACCTTCTTGCGTTGCTCTGCCTCCATGCCGGCATGGTAGCCCTGGGCTTTGTAGCCCCAGTTGTTGAGGGCATGAACCATGTCATCGACATCAGCCCTACGCAGGCAGTAGATGATTCCGGCCTGGTCGGGATGTTCTTCCAGGAATGACTTCACCTGGGCCTGTTCGTTGTCCCGCTGCACTACCCGGTAATGAAGGTTGGCACGATGGAAGTCGCCTACCATCACCAGCGGGTCTTCCAGATGAAGCTGGTTGATGATGTCGCTGCGTACCTTTTCCGTAGCAGTGGCAGTGAACGCATGAACTGGCACGTTCGGGAAAGCATCTCTCAGGAAGGCCAACTGCCGATATTCCGGGCGAAAGTCGTGTCCCCAGTGGCTGATGCAGTGGGCTTCATCGATGGCGATGCTGGCAATGGGCAGGGTGCGGAGCAGATCGACGAACTCTGGCATCACCAGTCGCTCGGGGGCGACGTAGGCCATCCGATAGTGCCCTTCGCACATGGCCCGGATACGGTCTTCCCGTTCGCTGACACTGAGTGATGAGTTGATGTAGCAGGCAGGGATGCCGTTCGCTTCCAGCGAATCGACCTGGTCTTTCATCAAGGCGATGAGTGGCGAGACGACGAGCGTGAGCTGGTTGGTGCGTGCTGCAGCTGGTGCCTGGTAGCAGAGGGATTTGCCGCCGCCGGTGGGCAAAACCAGCAACAAATGACGACCAGCCAGGTTAGCCTCGATGGCTTCCTTCTGGCGAGGGCGAAGATCATGAAAGCCCCAGTGCTTGGCAATAATGCTTTGCACCTGGGAGTAAGAGACTGCCATTTCCGCAAGTGTGTGTAAGTGTGACGGGTTGTTCCACTGTATCATATAGAGGTATGGCTGCTGGGAGGAATGATGATGCTGACGCTGGGATTGCTCGTATGTGCGTGGGTGAGTGATCTGCCTGAAGGTTGGGTGGTCATCAAAGCAACGAACCTGGGGTATGTCGTGAGTATGCCCAAGCCTGAACGAAGGGCGTTTCAGGAGCTTGGGCCTGATGAGAAGCCTGTCCACATCAGCTATTACCAGGGAACCTCGGGAAAGCTCTCGTTCATTGTCACAGTGACCGAGTTTTCCAAGATGTACATTTCCCAGCCGGTGAAGGTCATCTTCGATTATGCCCGTAACGGTTCACTAACTCGCACGGGAGGAACTGTGGTAAGCGAGAAGGATATCAAGTTCAATACGATACCGGGCCGTGAGACCGTTATCCAAACCAAGGACGCTGGATTCATGAAAGCCCGGCTCTACGTCTACAACCTCAGGCTCTACACCGTGATGGCGACATCTGAAAAGTTAGAAGATCTGGAAAGCAAGGAAGCAAAGTTGTTCTTCGATTCGTTTCAACTGAAGCCGTTGAAACGCACCATTAAGTAGGATTCTCGACACTCTCGTCCCCGGTTTTCAACCGGGGATGTGCTGTATTCCTGCCTCTGGCAGGCTGCAATCGTGAGCGTACTTCTCTTCTCTGCAGGAAGTGACGATTTTTCTACGCCGCTGCCAGTCGGAGACTGGCCTGCACTATGTCCCCGGTCGGAGACCGGGGACGAGATTCATTATGCCATCTCCAGCCCCGGTACCCATGCGCCGTGGAAGCCGTACGGGACACGCACGGGGAGAAGCACGCGAGCGATGGGTTTGGCTCGGAAGTCCTGTGCAGCGATGATGAGCAGTTCACTCTTGTTCTCAGCCTTGTCGTAGATGAAGTTGATCAGCCAGCCATCATCTTCGCTGGTTGCACCGGGGCGGGCGACGAAGACCGCTTCACCACCCATCCTGCCTGCACCGAAGTCGTGTGACTCCTTTTTACCGGTACCGAGTTCGTACTTGAGCATGCTGCTGAAGAAGTCGCCGGTGCCGGTGCCACAGTAGCCGAATTTGGTGCTGCGGAGTGCAAAGCTGTCATTTACTCTTGGGAACTCGGTGGGAGCATCATCGAGAGCTTTCTCGCTGACCGCACCGGTTTTCATGTTGAAGTTGTACTGGTAAAGCACCGCGTGATTGTCCACCGCACCATCGCTGCCATCAATGGCGCCAGGGAACGCAGTATAGCGACACGCTTGCACGATCACTTCATCACCTTGCTCAAAGGAGTTGAGGGTGTGGAAGATGTAGCACGTCTTGGCTTCAAACCATTTGATGGCATTTTTACCATCTGCCCCCTTCGCACGCGAGATAATGCCAAATCGGGATGGTGCCTTGGCATCGAAGTACCAGGGTGGCTTGCCTGACATGGCACGAGTCATGGTGAACGTCTGGGGCAGTTCAAAGAAAATGGCATAGTTGGGCGTGACGGCAAAGTCATGCATCATCGACGACTTCTGCAGCCTGATCGGCGTGGTGGAAGTCAACACCCCGGCTTTGTCGATCTGGTAGAAGAGAGCGGTCGCCTGAGGGAAGTAGCAGAAGGCCAGCATTTCACCGGTGATCGGATCGACCTTGGGGTGAGCGGTGAAGTTGCCTTTCAGCTTGGTGGCGAAGTCGTAAAGTCCTTCGGTATCAAGGCTGGGGACCTTAACATAGTGTGGTTTGCCTGCTTCATAGAGGGCGAGTAGTTTCTTGGCATGCCAGACGAGCGCAGTGTTGGCAGCATTCTTGTAGGGGTTCTTTCCTTTGAGGATCTCCTTCATGTCAGGCATTTCGAGCATGCCGGTGTAGAGCTTCTTTCCCGCTGCCTTCTCTTTAACGTACCCTTCTGTCTGAATGTAGCGGTTTCGATAGCTGGCTCTGCCATTGGTCAGGCGAACTCCATGCAGCATGCCATCGCCTTCGAACCAATGGTAGGGGCCGGTGGGCTTGATGAAGGGGTTCGGGCCGTTGCGAACATAGAGGCCATCGAGTTCCTTCGGAATCTCGCCGATAACTTTGAGTGAATCGACAGTTACTTCCTCCTGAACCGGGCCATAGTTGCCTTTCAGGAACTGGTGGCCGTCGGGATCATCGGCGAAGAGTTGATCTGCATGGAAGAGGCCCGGGTGAAGGGCAGCAGTTCCGGTGACTGCAGAATGAAGAAAATGACGGCGGTTCAATGACATGTTGGAACTCCAGCGAATGCGTATTATTCGATGTAGTCCGTATCATATTTGATATCGAAGTAATATGTCATTCTGGTTCGGAGTATCTTGTGGCGAAACTGGTGCCGGTGCCGCTGGTGGTGGCTGATGAACCGGTGCCAGCGGCTGTGGAAGCGTTTCTGCGTGAAGCGGAAGACCGCATCGAAGCCTTCCAGGAAACGCACCAGATCACAGGGTTTGTACCCAGCCACTTTCCGACCATCTACCAGGCACTGCGACTCATTCGAGAGGAGAGCCTGGCTACCGGCATGCACTTCTGCGAATGGGGCAGCGGTTTTGGCATCGTTGCCTGCCTGGCCACTTCGCTGGGCTATACCGCCTGTGGCATCGAAGTGAATGCAGAACTAGTCGAGAACGCCAGGCAGTTGGCCGATGAGTATGACTTCGATGTGGACTTCCACTGCGACAGCTTCATCCCCAGTGGTGGCGAAGCATGCATTGAAATGGAAGAGGCTTCCAGTTGGCTCACGGAACAATCAGGCAACCTGGAAGACGAGGGGATTCTGCCTGCCAACTATGATCTGATCTTCGTCTACCCCTGGCCCGGTGAAGAAGCGACTACGGAACGTCTCTTCAAACGCTTCGCCAACCACGGCGCACTGCTGTTGACGTTTCACGGGCGCGAGGGGTTGCGGCTGCAACGGAAGGTG
>CAYPJB010000222.1:0-7504 GCA_964410845.1 uncultured Bacteroidales bacterium
GCGGTAGTGCCACCGTTCAGTGCTGATACTGCTGTGTGGAAATCATCCTGCGTGGAGAGCAGTACACCATTCGGATTGTTGATGCCTGGGTAGAGAACACCTTCGTCGCCACGGGTGTATGGATTCAGATCAGAATATCGACGGTTCAGTGTTCCGTTCGGATTCTGTGTCACCACTTCCGAGACATTGGTATTGATGCCAGGCATCAGCTGGATGCCACGCCATTGGCCTGGGCCGGCGGTAGTCGGGCCATCACTGCCGTTATCGAACTGGACATTGCCAACAGGACCAGCACCGGCAGTATCATCCTGGATGCCAGTTAAAATTACTGGTGCATTACCTTGACCGAGGATGCGAAGCGTGCTGCCCCAACCGCCAGTCATTCCACGGAAGCTGAGCGTGGCATTATTGAAGGTACCTGCCTGACCGTTCTGCTTCTCAATGACGAGTACCCAGGAGCCACGTGCATTCTTCCCACGGAAGAAGCTCATGCCGAAGGGTGTGGTCTGTGAAGGATTCGTAGTACGTGTTGTGGAGAAACTGGAGGATTGAACGGTTGTTGTTGCAGGGGCACTATAGCTGGAAACGGGCAGTGCTGTCTGGTCATCAAAAGTGATTCCCGCAGTGAAACCCGAGCCAGGAGCTTGTCCAGGCGATACCAGATCGATTTCTGTTCCATCCGGAGCACGCAGGCGAATGCGAAGTTGGCTATTAAGTCCGCCATAAGTCAGGTTCAAGTTCAACGTCATGTCGTATGGCACGAAATCGTTGGTCACATCAATGTTGATGAGTGTCGGGCCACCTTCCACCAGACTCACGGGACCTGTGCGATTGAAGACAGTCTGAGTGCTTTGGCCGTAGGTGAACATGCCAGCTGCATTGGCGCCGATGGAGTTGGTTGCCATTTGGGGCACGAAGCCATTGATGATGACGCCCTGTGCATCTTGCTGGATCTGGCCATAGCCTTGACGGACTCCACCAGCGGTAAAGAGCGTGTCAGGTGAATTGGCTTTGATTACCAGGTTGGAAGGAGCCTGCACCCAGGTCAAGCCGCTGATACCAGTGGATTCGAGAGCCAGAGTGTTGCTCTTGAACTGGAGCGTAAAGTTGGTGACGTTGCCTTGTGTTGAAACATTTGGATCATCAACCGTATCGCGAACACGCAACTTCCATATGCCATTCGCGTTCTTCCCATTCAACACACCTAAGCCGGTAGGACTGGCAGAGAATGGATCAAAAGAGGATGGCGCGAAGAAGCCAGAGTAGGGTGGCGAACCAAGATTAACGTTGATAGTAGCACTGTCGTCGAAATACGTGGCAGTATAGTTGGCCCCGGTCCCAGTTGATGCGTTATTGAGACGAACGATTGTTCCATCGGGAGCAACCAGATCGAGCTGCAACTGACGGGCATTAGGATGGATGATGTTCAGGCTGACATTCACATCCTGAATATTGAAGCTGCTACCCACGTTGATGGGGATATCCACCACGCCATTGTCAGGAATCGCTGTGGAAGTGGTGTTCGAGAAAGTGGTAGCACTGGCAGCATTGTCGCCAGCGTTTTCGGTGATCCGAACTCGGTAGATTGGCGTCTTGGTGATTCGTGCAAAGTAAGTTCGTCCACCCGCAGTGGTAGTAGGCAGCGGAGCGGAGTCAATCAGCCGGCCATTGGCATCGAACAGTTCGATCTTTTCATTCGGACTGGTCGAGGTATTGTTGTTGATGTAGAAACCAACGGCGGTCACCTGGTCGGGGAAGACCATTTCGAAGGAGCCATCACCGTTGAGGGTGTTGGATGTCAGGATGCGTCCACTCGCATTGTTGGGATCAGCTGAGACTGCAAATGGATAAAGGCCAAGTGGATCGACCAGATTCGACTTGAGGCCTGTATAGACAAAGTTGACACCCCAATCGCGCCATTCTTCGCCACGCAGGGTGGTACCTGCAGGGTTGGGAACGTTGCGTGAAGTGGTATTGAAGTTCGTCAGGTAATAGAACAGGCCGCTATCTACCAGTGAAGGATTCACTGAAAGAGGACCCTGCTGCAAAGGCAGTTCCAAAGGCTTGGTGAGATCGGTCGGGAGGTTGCCAGGGAGACGAAGCTTGAGATTCGCCAGGAAGGTGTTGATATCGTTGAACTTCTGCAGATAACCACCAGCCGTGGTATCGGGCAGCACGCCGCGCTGGCTCATCATCTGGAAGAACTGATCAGGGTGAACAATCAGTGCCTGACCTTCAACCACGTGAACGATGTCGCTATCATCAAATACGCCACCTACGGTAGGCAGGTTCTGATCGATGCCGCGTGATTGATCCAGAATGAACTGGATGTACACACCATTCGAAGCATTGCTGTTGATGATGTTGCGAGCCATGTACACGCCATAGCCACCGGTGCTGTTGCGTGCGTCATGGAAATAGAGTGGGTGAGCCTGGATAGCCTTGCCCTGGTTGTCATGGATATTGTTATCCATGATCTGAACATCGCCGGTTCGGCGGAGAGGTGTGTTGCCGAAGTCGTAGCGGGCGTCACCGTCATCACGGCTGAAGAGATCAATAGCAGGTGAGTCAGCTGGGTTATTTGCATCATTCGCGGAATAGGTTTGAGTCACTTCCGTATTCGCAATGCGAACAGCTTGAATGCCTTGACCATATGGGCTCAAATCCCGTGCAAACACTCGGATAGCAGGCCAGCTCGAGAAGGTACCACTCGACTGAACAAATCCACCGCCGTAGCGTACTTGAGCATGGTCAATATTGCCGTTGGCAATCCGGATACCACCCCAATCGCCAGCTTCTGGGCTAGTAGCGTTGCCGTCGTTATTGGTGTCAATCGAGCCATTATTGTACAGTGCTGCAAGATCAGTATTGGGGATCAGTGCATCATCCGTCAACGAAGTGAAGAGCACTGGCCGATTAACGCTGCCGTTGACTCGGATGGTGCCAAAGGTGCGATCATTTGGCTGGCCAAGATCAATACCGTCCAGACCAGTGTTCTGTGACTTGAGGATTGTACCTTCGTTAAAGGTCAATGTGATTTGACCAGGCAGGCCAGGCGTAGTCTGGGGGTGAGCCAGAATCCAGCGAGTGGTGATAACATAGGGTGTGCCAACGTCATCTAGAACGGCGTTGACCATCTGCTGTTGCGTGAAGCCAGTGAAGACATCCGCAGGAATGAAGATGAAAGCACCATTGATGGTGTTATCAATAAATCGCAGCGGGTTATTCACACCTGTAGGCGTTACTACGCCCAATTCCGGACCGGTTACCAGGCTACTGGCCTTGCCACCCTGACCAAGAGCGTTAACGTTGATGTCGAGAGCACGCCCGCCATGCTGGAAGATGGTATTCCACACTCGTACCTGGGCACTTCGAATATTCGCTGGATTGCTGGAATTAGCTTCCATGCGGATGGAGCCGAATTCGGCAAAGAAGCCGCCTACTTCGTCGAATATTGTCTGGCCGGTATATCGAATGTCGGCAAAGTTGACAAAAGAACCAGTTGCACTAGTGGGACCCTGGTCGATGGCTTCAGCTCGGAAACGGATGCCACCCCAGTTGGCACGCTGGGGGAGGTTAACCAGGTCGTCGCCGTTGGAATCGCCACCGGCTGCATCATCGAAGATCGAGGTAAAGATGACCCGGGCAGCATCATTGGTTCCTTCCAGACGAAGCTGGCTGCCATCGCGCACGTCAACGATGTTATCACGCATCTTGACAATGAGGTTGGCGGCTGAACCACCGGACCCGTCCACGGTAGCGGTATTTCGCACCGAAGCACGGAAGAACAGATTTACCGGGTTGCTGGCATCGGTACCAACATCCATGTTGCCATCAAGCTGGAAGTCTCCGTTAGCGTCCCCGTCTCGTTCCCAGACGTACGACGTCAGAGTTGGATTATCGACTGGGCTCAAGTTATTGCCATAAACATACACATTATCGAGGCCGGGATTTGTGTTCGCGGCATTTAAAGCGTCCTGGATCGTCTTGAAGGGCGATACCAGGGAGCCGGTAGAGGCACCAAGGAATGAGGCATCAACGAAGTAGTTCGCCGGGACCACGCGGTCTTCCAAGGCTTCTACTTTGATGTTGGACCGGCGGAGTGGCTTTTTCTGTTTGCTCTCGCTCGGGGTGTTTTTGACGGTCTTGGGACGTCCGGTGATCAATGACCAAGGGAGAAACATTCAAACCACTCCTATCCGAGGGCCTAAAATAACGGATGATGAAACATATCACTAAGGAAAAGACGGTGCAGCCCAGTTCAACCGTGCATTCCCACTTTATGCCTGCTCTGTACTCGTTCCAATCGACGTGCTCCACACGGACACTACCTTACGCAACTCCGTTACGACATGTCCGCTTTGGCTAACCTCCCTAGCTTCTGCCTGTGCCTTTGAGGCACAAGCGCAGCAACACATGCTCACATAGACGTGTCACTGTTCCGGGAAGTTCCCCAAATTGTGTTGCCAATCAATTGAGTGGAGGAAGTTGTGAGTTGCTCAAACATGATTTATGCAATCTCATTGATCGAGCGATGTCCAACTTCTCAAGGTTCGCGATTACATATCCAGATTATGAATGATGAAGAACATCCGGTCTAGTTCAAATGTGTGCTGCATAAAGGGAACAGCAGCAGTTCACTTGACTTTTTACCATAACGATGTGTGTTAACTTTGCAGCCTGGTAATGCCAAACGCCCCAGCATCTGGGCCGGAGCGTTCACGATAAGCGAAGTATTGGAACTATGAACCAAGCGTCAAGCTATACATCGTTTGCGGGCGCGACAGGTGATTTGCCATTGGCTTCTTTGCCATGTATGGCATCGTGCACTTCCTGACGGTGCACGGGGATTTCCTTGGGTGCAACGATGCCAAGACGTACCTTATCGCCACGAATTTCGACTACGGTGACCGTAATGTCGTCGTTGATGACGATACTTTCATTCTTTTTTCTGGACAGTACTAGCATTGCTGCCTATCCTCTTCCTAAGATGTACGTCGCGATCCATAGGTTGCACGGCAGGAATTGCGTTACCGCCGATCGCCAATCCACAATACTAGCAGTTGGCGTGAGTTAGGTTCGTTGGGGTCATGAAGACATGGACCCAGCGGTGGGAGTACAGAAGGTATCTGTAGAACCCTAACCCATCTCTACCTAAATTTAAGCGTTGACAACCACTACGTCAAGTTGTACGCTGCCGAATTCCCGTCATTTTGGCACAGAAGTTGGTCAATTCTGTACAACCGTTAACCCGCTTCCAAGCCTCATAAAGATACTGTCAATCTGTAACGGTTATTCACCCAATTTAGTCAGATCAGGCTGTTTTCTAGGGCTTCCAGTAATATTGAGCCACCTGACGGACAGTCGGATCTCGATCCTCATCCTTGAGCTTTTTCAGCAGTGACGTAAGCCTGTCATCGCCTGCCTGTGCCATTGCCCTTGCCGTGGCAGCGCGAACAGCGGGGTCCGGGTCTCGGGTCAATCGCTCCATCCATAAATACGAATCTAGGTCGCTTGATCCCAATACCAGTGCAGGTACCTCGGCACGGCTCGCAGGCATTGGATCATTCACCAGTTTTGCCATTTTGATATGCATCGGGCTGAGTCCTCGAAGTTTGAGCACCCGCTCCGCCGTTTGTCGAACTTCTTCCTCGTCATCCATCAGCAGCAAACAGACTTCATCCGTTGAAATGAGCTTCTGGTACTCCCCAACAGCCAGTAGCGCTAACTGCCTCACATCGCCGGATGGATCCATGCTGCCCTTGCTGAGCAATGGAACAATCTGCTCATGCAGTTGCATGGCGGGGTTTACCGCCAATCGGATTGCTGCCAGTCGTACTGTTGCCTCGCTGTCACGCAGGCCACTGTTCACCATATTTTTCGCATGGCGGATGATTTCGCTGTTTGTCGTTGTATCCTGTCCCAAAATGAGTGCCATCAGTTCCAGCACTGCGAGTTTTTGTTCACTACTACTGATCGAAACCTGCATCATCCCTTGCAGCACCTGGCCAACACCGGCCTGAGCATCTGGGGATTCGATCAGGTCTTTCAGCAAGAGCAGGCATGCTTGCTGACCAGCCGGAGAAAACTCAGACGATTGCTCTGCCAGGCAGTTAAACAGGTGTTGACGACGAGGCGACTGTGCAGGCATTACCTGGTAGAGTTTGTGCAAAACATGTGTAGCTTTGGTGCAATAAGTCTGGTCCTGCTGGCACAGAATGCGCACTAGTGCTTTGACCCCGGGGTCGGCCAGTTCTTCGAAACGCACGACATAGCTATCCAAGGCATCCGTAGGAGCGGCCTTCATACGCCAGGCATGGAACCGTGAGACGACTTCCTGCTTGTAGACCACACCAAAGGCAGCTGTGCCAGCCAGCACTACCAATATCAACACGAGCGATTTGCTTTTCCATGACGACATGACAGCCCCTCCTGAGCAGGTCATTCTTTAACAGAAATGGAAAAAAATCACAAGTTGAGCCTGAGCTTTACCTGATTTGCGCTATCTGCCGATTCATTGCAGTCTTACCCCGTCTGCGTTCGATGATGTACTTGAAGCAGTTTGCCCCGGCGAGGATATCTTGCCCTGGTAGTTGTTTCACTCGTTGCCCACGACGATCTCTTTCCCGCAGAGATCCTATGATTCGACTTGCAGTGCACCCTGTTCGCTGGCTCGGCTTGGCCTTCCTCGGAATGCTTGTCGTCCTGAGTGCGCCCAGCTTTGCCATCAGCGAAGTCGAAGCGGACCTGGTGGCCAGGCAATCCTGCATCGCCCAGGTACCGATCGATAAGCTGCCTGCACCTTTGCGCGCCAAAGTTACCAAGGTTATTACCAGCGCACAGATGTTTGAACGCAGCAAGTACGAGAGTTTCCCCTGCCATCCTGAGATATATCGCTGGCTCCTCGAAAGCCCGGATGCTTCACTTTTTGCCTGGAAGAAACTGGGTGCCACTAAAGCCACCATCACCCGCCTGGATAACGGCACCTTCCTTGGCACCGATGGCACTGGCGGCGAACTCCGGTGTCAGCTCATTGCTGCCAACGCTTCTACTCGCATCTGGTTTGCGGAAGGCAGCGGAAGGATTGGCCCTCTGCTTCCCACCATGACGATACGCGCACTGGTCTTCCTCCACTTTCAGGATGTCAAAGGGGTTGATGGGCGAACCGGCATCAAGCATCGGCTGGAAGTCCTGGTACACTACGACTCCACAACATTAGTGAACAAAATTACCAACATGACCGCTGACTCAGCAGGCAAGAAAGCTGTCCAGCAACTGGAACTCTTCTTTTCCGGCATGGCCTGGTATGCATCTGAACATGCCAACTGGTGCAGGAACACCTTCAACCAATGGGCCACCACGCCCGAAGAGAAGATGCGTACCCAGGTGCTGTTTCAAAAGATGGCACCTGCTGAAGTGACTGCCACCTCTGCTGAAGAGCTGAAGAAGTAGAGTTACCTGGCATATGAACCAGACGTGAATATGTATGCATGCTGGTGAGACG
>CAYPJB010000223.1:0-7484 GCA_964410845.1 uncultured Bacteroidales bacterium
TTGACTCTCCGCCCGCACCACCCCCGGTCACTGACCGGGGGCTGACCTCTGCGTTATCCGGCCTTTTTCTCAGTTCGGCGTGACGCGTTGATGTCATCGAGTGATGGGTTGCATGACAAAATTCGCAATCGCATCGCTCACGAGCACAGAGATGCTGCGCGCAGTGCTCGAAGGCACCAGGGGCTTGTAACCTTGGCTCGATTAGTGAAGTTCCAATCGCCAGCACCAGCGTTGCAACCAGGAGTGATAGCTGTGTTGAAGTCGTTCTGCTTCTTCCAGATCAACGAACTCAAAACGCAAACTTTTGCCAGGGCGGGTTTGGCCGATGGTGTCGAGATCGGGAGAGATGGCGTGGCCGAGTCGGGGGTAGCCACCAATGGTTTGTGCATCCACGCCGAGCAGGATCGGTTGTCCGCCAGGAGGGAGTTGCAGGGTACCGGGGACGACCGGGGCCGAGATCAGTTCAGTCTTGTCATGAGGCCAAACGGTGTCGGAAGTCAGTCGCAGTCCCATGCGATTGCTTTCCGGGCGCACGGTGAACCGGGTTTGAGTCAGCAATGAACGAAGCGAATCAGTCAGATGGGTGCCCGGCAGCAGGCGAACGATGCCATCCGCCGGTGCGTTGTCCCAGGGTTCAAGATGGATCCAGCGCGATGATTGACGGGAGGAAGTTGATGCTGACAAGATCTCATCGCGCTGCACAGGTTCTAGTCCCGAGCGGCTTCCCAGTACCAAGTCAGACTGGAATCCGCCTCGTACGCAGAAGTAGCCCCGCAGGCTATTTTCATGGGCGATGCCTTGAATCTGAATCTCATCGCCTGCTTCTGCATGGAACGTGTGGCCAGGTGGAATTGTTCGTCGGCTGGCCAGGGAGGTCTGCAGATGCAAAACCTCGAAGCCGGCACCGAACACCACCACCTGATGGGAATCAGTGCACAGTAAACTCGGACCATGCAGTGTCAGTTCCAGAGCAGTCATCGCATCTGGTTCGTAATTGTCTATCAGAGCGTTGCCGACGACGAAGCTGGCCTTGTCGGCAGGGCCACTGCGGGGCAAGCCGACGTGCAAGCCTTGCGGTCGGCCTGCATCGACCAGCAAACTGCAGGTCCCGGGGCGACGGACAACGAAACTCATGGCGATGCACTCTTCAGTTCAGTCTGCACGGCACGGATGAAGTGAACCGCATCTGGGCTGTCGCCATGGACACAGATGCTGTCGACGTCAGTATGTTTGACCAGCCAGCGAATCTGCTCAGCAGCCTCTTTCGGATCGTGCAGCATCGCATTGGGCTCACTGCGAGGAACCAGCGTGCCATCGGGGCGGTAGCGGCGATCAGCGAAGCCTTCACGAATGAACTGTACCCCGGCGAAACCACAGGCCCGTTCCAATTGAGATTGGGGAAGAGCCATTACTGCCATCGAATGTTGCTTCGCTGCAGACACCAACGCGTCTGCCAATGCCATATCTTTGCTGCACTGATGATACATGGCCCCATGTGGTTTGACATAACTAACCGTCACCCCTGCTTCCTTTGCGAGGGCGGTGATGGCAGCCAGTTGGTAGATCACCATATGGTAGAGCGATTCGGGAGTGACAGATTGTTCTCGCCGACCGAATCCATCGCGATCAAAGTACCCTGGATGGGCGCCGACACGGAGATGCCTGGTTGCTGCCCCTTGCAAAGCCTGCATCATGGTATCCGGACTGCCTGCATGAGCAGCACAGGCAATGTTGACCGAGTTGACATGCTGCATCAGTTCCGCATCGTGCGGGCAGCCTTCGCCAAGGTCAGCATTGAAATCAATCATCGGCGGAGCGTCGGTCTGGCAAGAGAAGGAGAAGGTCGGATTGGAGCCGAGACTTCCTCCAATAGAGTATCAGATTCTCACAATTGCAGCTACTTGCCCTTCCATAAACTAGGCAATTTAGGGTACAAGTTAAAAATTGTACCGAAGTTGACGCAAGTACTGATCGTGCAAGCTATACTTCGACATGTTTCGCCCTCTGCAGCGTGGATGCTATGCCTCGAGTCTACCAACAAGGTGATGAGCCAGTTCGTGGGTATCGCCTGGTCAAATATCTGGGCAAAGGAAGTTTCGGTGATGTCTGGCAGGCATCTGGTCCTGGCGGCACCGAGGTTGCTTTCAAGATCATCAAGCTGGAAGATAAGCCGGGCTTCGGCGATCTTCGCAGCATCGAACATCTCAAGAAAATCAAACACCCCAATCTCTGTCCTGTCATCGCTCTCTGGACTGGCGGTGGGGATAACGCTGCTTCGAGTGGAATTCTCAAGCGTAAAGACTCCGGTTCCGGATTCAGTGAACTATCACGAACGTCCCATACCCTGGGTGATTTCTCGATCGATGATGTCGATGTCAGGCCCAAGGCGGATACCCTCTTCATTGCCACGGGACTGGGTGAGAAGAGTTTGCTCGAACGATTCAAGGAATGCAAGGAAGCTGGTGAGGCGGGAATTCCCACCGTTGAACTGATTGGTTACATGGAAGATGCTGCCCGGGCGATTGACCATCTCAACATGGTCAAACATGATCTGGGCAAAGGGCGGGTAGCGATACCGCATGGCGACATCAAGCCGCAGAATCTGCTGATCGTTGGTGGTGCGGTGCAGGTATGTGATGCCGGCCTAGCCCACATACTGGCCGAGAAACGCAATGCATCGCATCCAGGTGTGTCGATCGCATTCACTGCTCCCGAGATGCTGGATAGCGGAGTTCCCAGCCCGTTCAGTGATCAGTATTCACTCGCCATCACGTACCACTTCCTGCGCACTGGTGCATTGCCGTTCTCCATGAATGAATCGAATGTGGTACTGACCGAGGCACTCGAAGGCAGGCTGGATCTGTCCCGCCTGACGACGGCGGAACAGCAGGTGATTCGTCGGGCTGTCAGTCGACGGCCTGATGCCCGCTTTGCGAACTGTCAGGATCTGGCACGTGAATTACGCCGGGCCATCGAACGCAGTGGCACGGTGCAGCAGGAAGGCCTGGTTGTCGAGCCGAATCGCGAGATCGTGCCCGGGCACAAGCTCATCTCCTTGATTGGACGTGGAGCTTATGGCGAAGTCTGGCAGGCTCAGGCACCTGGTCGGTTACCTATTGCCTTGAAGATCATCAAAGATCTGGATCGTGCCAGTGGGCGTGGTCGTCAGGAATTCCGAGCGCTCGAGATCATCCAGAACATCAGCCATAACAGCATGATGGAACTGCGGGCGTATTGGTTGCTGGATCGGCACGGTCAGCCCATTCCCGATGAATTGCGTGGCCACGCGGGAGCACCAGTACCTGCCACATTAGTGATCGCCACACGCCTGGCAGACAAGAACCTTTCACAGGTGCTGGAGAAATACCGCGAGGAAGGGAAGCCCGGAATTCCCGTGAAGGAATTGCTCGGCTACATGAATCAGGTCGGGGCCGCTCTCGATTTCCTTAATCAGCCTCGTCACAAGCTGGGGGAGAGACTCGTTTCGATACAGCATCGTGATGTGAAGCCTGACAACATCATGATCGCCAACGATACGGTCAAGCTCACCGACTTTGGCCTTGCCAAGGTGATGGAGACTGAGAATGTGATGGCGGAGATCAAACAGGACTCCGTCGGCTTCACCTTTCACTATGCCGCTCCGGAAGTGTTGCGTGGCAAGGTGACCAAGTGGTCGGATCAGTATTCACTGGCAATCACCTACTTCCAACTGCGTACCGGTACGCTGCCCTACGGTGCTGAGTGCTCGGCGTATGATCAGATGATGCGGCAACTCGAGGGGCAGCTTGACCTCAGCATGCTGCTCAAAGCGGAACGACAGGTAGTGGCACGTGCTACCAGTGTCATTCCTGAAGAACGTTACGAGAGTTGCCAGGCGTTCCTCCAGGCACTCAGCAAGGCGGTGCCAGCCACCGGGGAACTCGTACGTCAGGATGACGATGACGACGGCACTTTCGAACTGCCGCCTCCACCCAAGCCAGCGATCGTACAGCCTGTACAGACTGTGGTGAAGAAGGATCCACCGAGTGAACTGGTGCCAGTGAGCCCCCCGGTAGTTGCGGCAGCCAAGGGCAAACGTGAACCAAGTACCATGCCCGTGGCGCTGCGGCCGGGAGAAGTCTATCCCGCACCGCTGCAGACCCCACTTGATGCAACTGCCGAGAATGACACTACACGGGAGTTGCCTGTTCCGCAGCCTGAAGCAGAGAAGCCTGTAGAAGCCAAGCCGTTGAAGCAGTACATGGTTCCATTGGCCATGGTGTTTGTCGTTGGTATCGGAATGGCAGTGTTCGTGAATCAACTACACAAGGGCAAGGAAGAAGCGGTAGCTACTGTAACGGCACCATTACAGGTGCCTGTTGCTACTCAGGCAAGCGAGTTCATTGGCCCTCTCTACGTGGAGCAACGTCCTGCCCCCACACCCACTGCGACTGCCACCAATAATTACACCGCAAGTAAACCCAGCGATATCATTCCTGCGGTGGATCAACGTCCGACCATACCGCCGGTGAAAGTGCCTGATCTGCTTTCGCCTCCTGTTGCCGTGGTGCCAACCAAGCCCATGCCGGTGCCTGTCATTGTGCTAGGCAAAAATGTCAATGACCCCGGCTTTCCTGCCCACCTGCAGACCAGCCTTGATCGATTGATTGCCAATACTCAGCAGCCTGTAGTATTCAGTCGTACCTATCGTGAACTGGAGCAGGTGCCCAGCAATGTCAGTTCGACGAAGCTCCTGGCCTTCCGTGCAGAATGTCTTATCGAAGGTGAAGCTCGGAACCTGCAGCAGGCTGCTTCCTTTCTGAGTCAGGCATCGGCAATGAGCGATACAAGTGCCTACACCCAGTATGTACAGGCGCGATATTGGCAGGAAATGCGTGATCCATGGCGAGCTGTGACGGCACTGGAAGAATCGCTGAAGCGAGACATTTCTTTGGCGGGCTTCCGTCGGGAGCGGGCGCTCAGCATTTTCGAAGAAGCAGCCCAGCGGGTCAATTACGTCACTGATGCAGCGACATTGACCAGCAGTCTGGCGACACCGGTTCCGACTTGGCTCGCAGTAGCTGAACGATTCCAGGGAAAATCGCAACCCGACTCTACGCTAGCACTCATGCTCAGCATCAATCAGCCAATTCCAAAAGATCCGGCACAGCTGCAAAGTGTCATTGCAACTGTTAATCAGGAAGAGTGGCAGAAGAAGCCTCAAGGGCTGGTTCTGGCGACGAGTTTGAAACTCAAACAAGCCGATGCAACTGCTATCGCCAAGCAGCATGCCCAGGCTCTGGCCCTTTATGCTGACATCTGGAATTCAATCAAACAACATCGAGAGGTTTTTGATGCCACCAGCCCCATGCTGCTTTATCAGAAGGTAATAGTACCCGCACGGAGCCAGGCTGCTGCCATCAAACCGAATCCCGTTCGTAACGCGCAACTGGCCAGTATTCTTGCTGGATATGGTGAATTGCTTTTTAACGCTCCCTATGAAGCCTGGTCTCTGCCAGCTAATCAGCCCGCTCTACGGGTTGCTGCGGATTCCTATGGCGAAGCTGCCAAACTCTACCCTGGCAAAGGTCGAATCAGGGCAGAGTACCTGACGGGACAAGGCCAGAGCCTGAATCGTCTCGGCAGCCTGGCTCCACAGGATATTACCGCCATCAGTACCAACGCCATGGGTGCCATCATGGCTGACCCTAATTATGCGGGTGGCTGGAACATCATGGGGCTGGCAAAGTACTATCGCCTGGCACAGGAAACAAGCGAACCCGAATTGCGGCGAACGCTGACTGAATCGATTGATGCTTACGATAAAGCCATTCGTCTTGCGGAGCAATCAAACCCACGTGATAAGATTCTTGCTCAATATCGAAGCAATCGAAGCCTGGCCAAGTCGATGTTGGGGGACTTCACTCCTGTCGAGAACGATCAGCGCCGACTGGTCTATCAGGATGCCATTACTGATGCAGTGCGGGCCACGGAGTTGGATGCCAACTATGAATCTGCCTGGGGAGCGTTAGGTCAGGCTCGCGAACGCATGGCAGATGCCATCAACGGTCCGGCTGCGCGTTCGATCTTTGCCGATGCAGTCACCGCCTATCGCAAACAGCTGGAAGCTCGTCCATCGCTGGCACAAGGCTATGCGTACCTTGGTCGCTGCCTGGTGCGATGGGGCATTGATGAAAATGGTGATCCACAGAGACTGGATCAAGGTCGAGATGAGCTCAGTAAGGCAATCAAACTGGACAACAATCTTGCAGAAGCTCACTTCTGGCTGGGACGCTATTACCTGGCAAGGAACGATGCTGGACGGGCTAACGAATCCTTCCTGAAAGCCATCCAGCATCCTGACCTGGGACGTAACTTCCTCAATCAAAGCATTGCGTTGCTCTACAATCAGCCAGCAGTTCTGCTGCCACTCGTCAATCAGGTGATTCCTGCTTCACTCAATCAATGCAAGCCTGAGCATGTCTCTGCTCTCATTGTTCGCAGCACTCTGGCTCGAAAGCCTGTTACCACCAGCATGCCCTGGCTGGAAGCCAAGCCGCTGCTGGAGCGGTGCGTGAACGATGCTCAGACGGCACTTCGTCTTTGCACGCCAGCACAACTCAAAGAGCGTGCCGATGCTGCAGAGGCTATCGCGACCGCCAAGCTGCTTCTCTTTGCCATTGCACCTCAAGATCAAGGCAAGGCTATCTACCGCACCGAAACGATTGCTGAGATTCGCAATGTGCTGAAGCTTCAGCAGCAAACCCCTGGTACCTGGGAATTGGCGTTGTACCTGGCTCGATTCCTGGATGCTGATGCAGTAGAGGCCAATGAAGCGACGGCTCGTGCCTATCGACAGGAAGCTCTGCAAGCGATGGATGTAGCCTTGGCCCAAGCCCCCTCGGCACAGAAAGAACAGTTACGTCGGTTTCGGAATGATGTGCAGAGCCGGGTAAAGTAGAGTACATCCTTTAGAACAACGGCCCCAGGCCTGCTCCGCGTCTGCAACCAGACAGCTGGGCAACGTGAAAGCCTTCGTGTGAGGTCAACAAGTGCGTCAGCAGATCGCCAGCGGTTGGGAGTTGTTCGATGAGGGGTTTGAAGGGGCTGGGGCCTGCGAGTTTGACTGGATCGGCATGCCTCATCGCAGCGATAACCGCTTCGTGTCCTGCTTCATAGGCAGCGATCAGATCCGCCCGATTGGGATGCTTGTCGAGATATTTCAACGGATCGGAGCCTGGGCCAAAGAGTACCATCCACGTTTTAGGAAGCAGTGTCGGTTGTCCGAGCACCATCAGTGCAAAATCGGCTGCAATGGCCAGGTGTCCGACAATCCACGATGGTGGGTTGCTTCCAGGGAAGGCTGGAGTCTTGAATTGGGCATCGTCGATGTCAGCCAGCAGCTTTTTGCCATAGCTGTACATGAAACGGTAAATAGTGAGCTGATGTTCAAACATATCAACCTCATGCGAATCGTGAGTGAGAAATGAAATTGGACACTATTC
>CAYPJB010000224.1:0-7480 GCA_964410845.1 uncultured Bacteroidales bacterium
CGGGACGCATCGGCATACACCTGAGATTGAACAGGCTTTGAGCGACATTGCCCATGCATCGGTCAAAGTGCTTTTTACGCCCCACCTGATTCCGATGGACCGAGGCATCTTTTCAACCATCTATGCAACGCCGCGCGGCAACGTGGATGAAAAGCAATTGATGGCACTCTATCGCAAGCATTTTGAGAAGGCACCCTTTGTTCGCGTGGTGGATCGATTGCCTGCAACCAAGGATACCTTGAATACCAACTTCCTCGATATCACTCTGCGAGTGGTTCGAGACAGGATCATCGTGCTTGCCTGTGAAGACAACCTGATCCGCGGAGCTTCCGGAGTGGCAGTGCAGAACTTCAACCATATGTTCGGATTTGAAGAGACGCTGGGGTTGCTCTAGTAGTCCCATCCCAGCCGTATCATCCAGGCGTTGCCTGGATCGAAGTTGAACGCCTGCTGGCTGCCATACCGTAATTCCCGCTGAAACACGTAGCCTGCCTGAAGCGTACCCTGGCCACGGCTGCTGTTCCAGCCGAAACCGACGAGGGCACGCAAGTCGCGATAATCGATAGTTTCACGGGTGTTCTCGTCGTTCTTGAAAGCCCAGGCGCTGCCGCCAAATTCACCGCCGATGCTGATATCCCATGCAGTGCCGCGCCAATCCCCCAATTGATGGATGATGCGAGGTTGAGGAAAGATAGCTTCGATACGGGTGCGGTCGGTAACACCAATGGAAAAGCCGCCAACGGGAATCAATTTCAGGCTCTCGCGATTCTGATAGCTCACGCCAGCTACTGCTCGCAGGTTGGGCAACATATCGAACATGGTGATGGCATGCCCTTTGAGACGGAAGCCATCCGGCGGCGTGACACGAAAGTCTGTCGCCAGTCCGGGTGAGATCGCAAGATCAATCAGCCAGACAGGCGTCAGGGCGACACGCCAGCCGATATCGACGTACAGGTCATACAGCACGGGTGGCAGGGCACTACCCATCGGTGGGCTTTGGCTTTCAGCCTGGTCTTTCCACCATTGCACTGCGAAGCTAATGCCTGAGTTCAAATGGGAGGAATCGATATTGAAGGGCCTGCTGAAGAATTGAAGCGAGCGCATGTCAGCCCAGGCATTGGTCATTTCGATACGATGGACGCGAAGCCCGGGTGCATCGCCAAAGTCGATCCAGGTATAGTGGAACAGGTCGTCCTGATACAGGCGTTCAAAGGTTGTCGGTTCAGATACTGGCGGAGCAACTTCTGGTGGGCGAACTGGGCCGGGTTGCCAGTTCGCTGGTGGTGCGTTGGTGGTCACCAGGGGAGATGGTGGCAGGAACGATTGAGGAGCCGGTGCACTGAGTGTATTCGAGGGCGTGGGCGTTGGCCCATAGGTCAACGGCTGTTCCTGAGCCGCAAGACTGCATGTCAGCGTTATGATCGGGATGGCAGTTAAGAGAAATCGTAACAGCATGGCATTCCTTCCCTGGAAACACGCATTTATCGCAGTTCAGCGATGGTGTCAAGCATGGTGTACCTGTCATGTTCGTTACAAGTTTCGCAGCATTTTCCGGGAAATAGACTCAAGCTACGTTGGGGAATATGCCGATGACCTGACTAAGCATGATTCCATGCCGATGGTAACCACGGATGGTTACCGGTAACTGAGAAGGATGAACGACATGTCGCGCACAGGATTTCGCCCCAATTTCGATGCCCTGGAAGCTCGCGAGGTTCCTGCAGTTTCCATCTATGCCATGGACGGTGGTGCAACGCTCAGAATCATCGGTTCCAGGGATTGGGATGAAGTCCGCATCACGCAGGACGATACCAACGATACGCTCGAGATCTATTCGTGTGTTCTTCCCAAGTCCGAAGTGGCTTCTATTGCCAGCGTAGGCACACAGACCTTCCAGAGCTCCAAGGTCAGGCAAATAATTGTTGATCTGGGCATTGGGAATGACGCTTTCCATTACCAGCTGGCAACTGGTACGGATATGCTTTTCGACAAGCAGTTTACCGTCAACATGGGTTCAGGGGATGACCTGGTACGCATCGATACCGCTAATCCAAGCCAGATCGATGATACTCTCTTGCCCCCAACCAGCGCCAATAACGACGATCAATTCTGGTATCTTGCAGCTGGCTCTCGAAGCATGAACGCTGCGGCTGCTGAACTACCACCCATCTGTTACGCACCCCAGGTTCACTCAACGATTAACGCCAACCTGCGATTCACTATTGATACCAGCACCGGCAACGACCGTGTGGATATCATTGCAGGCGAACTGGCTCCTTCGAAATTTGTTCGCTTGATCACCAATCTGGGTACTGGTGATGACTCCTTTACACTCACTGGGGATTATGACCTTGGCAGTCGGGCCAGTTTCTATTCTGAAGTGAATGGCGGTCAGGGAAATGACTTCATCGATGCAAGTTTCCGTGGCTACATTGCAGATCAGGCTCTTGTCAATCTGCTGCTCAACGGTAATGAAGGCAACGATTACCTCAGCGCGGGCTTTTTCGGCGAGGTAGATGGTCGATTCTTTGTTCGCCAGCAGGGCGGCGCCGGGAACGACGAGCTCCAGCTGAATTCCGATATCAGCTATGAGAGCGCCGGGCAGGTGAAAGTACAACTGGATGGTGGCGACGGTGATGATTCGCTGACCTATTCAGCCCTGGGGTATGATGCCCCTTCGCTAGCTAATGTCTTGATCGATGGTGGTACCGGCTACAACATCGGCAAACTTTCACGCGATGTGATGTGTGTGAATCTCAACCAGGTTCTTTGGTTGCCACCGCTCGTGTAATGCGATTGCCTGAGTGCATGATGCCCCAGACAGGGGGCAGATCAAGCGTCGGGTCCTATCTGTTGAATTTATCCTCGTCCCCGGTCTCCCGACCGGGGATGCACTGTTTGCCAGTCTCCGACTGGCAGCGGCGATGAACGCCCAACAGCGTAATAGCATTTAGCCCCCGTGCCATTCAGGCCGGGGGCGTGTTCGCGCGAAGATGAATCGAACTATAGTGGGGTGAAGAGATGTTTCGCGAGAGTGAGTGATTATTTCGCACGAACCCGCCCCTGGCTTGAAGAGCCAGAGGCTAAATGCTGTTTGGTGTAAGTGCTTTGGCCGCCAGGTAACCACTCCTCACTGCCCCCTCCATCGTGGCGGGCCATTCGGTTTGGGTGTAGTCACCTGCCAGATATAAGTTGGGGATTGAGGTCGCTTGCGTTGGTCGTTGTGCATCCACACCCGGAACTACGCTGAACGTGGCTGTCTTTTCGGTGACCACTCGCCAATGCAACAAGTGTGCTTCTCTTGCGAGGGGGAAAAACTCCTTCACTTCCGCTTCGATGAGTTGTTGAATGGCCTCATTGCCCATGCCATTCAGTTCACGGGCGGCACTGATGACGACTTGGGTGTAATATTGTCGATCATTCACTTCACCCCGATTGAACAACCACTGCGAATGGCGATCCAGCAGCACCGCATGAGGCAAGTGGGTTATCGGGCGATCATGCCAGAAGTGAACACTGGTGATGGGAGAGACATCGAGTTTCTCTACCTGATCAAGAAAAGGTAGTGGTTCAGCAAATAGTCCACGGAGCCGATGGGGGGGCAGGGCCAGGATGTAGTGATCCGCCTGCACGATCTCACCATCACGCACGACCAAATGCTTCACTTTGCCATTCGCCAGTACCACCTCTTTCACGGCGGTGTTCAGTCGCAACGTCACCTGATGCTGTGAAAGCCAGGTTAACAGCTTGGTGCCATACAGTTCGCCGAGGGGGACGCTGGGGATATTCACCTGTCCGCCGGTGCGGCTGCTCAGGAATGCTTCGACGAAGACCTGGCGGGCATACTTGATGCCCATGCGGTCGATGGATTCATTGAGGGCACTGACGAGGACGACCGACCAGAACCGTTGAATCGTTCGTTCACTTTGATCGTTTCGCTTTAGCCATTCGAGAAACGGCTCATCGTCTTCCGGGGGCAGCAGCCACAGCCGCATAAGGGCGGCGCCGATCTGTATCTTTTCGATGGTAGTGAGGAAGTGGGCACCGAGGAAGCTTCGAGCAAAGTGCAGCGGGGCGAAGATCGCATCAGCCCGCCAACGACTCACTTTGCCATCGGGTGTCATGAAGTGGAGCGTCGGCTGCGGTTTCAGATAGTCATACACGCCAATAGTTTTGCAGAAGTGATCGTACTCGGTGCAGCAGGCCATCGAAACATGCTGGCAGGCATCGATCAGTTGGCCGGTGGTGCCATCCTGGAACGAACCAGCACGGCCACCCAGTCGAGGGCGGGCTTCAAGCAGTGTTACTTGATAACCTTTGGTAGCAAGTGCCGTGGAGGCAGCGAGCCCGGCCAGTCCGCCGCCGACGATAAGGACAGATCGTTTCACACTGCTTCCTTCCAGCCCCAGCGCACAGGAAGTGCTCGAAGTAAGAGGCTCAACTTGCGCCAGGGGCTTGTGCGAGGCGAATCTCCTCTCGGTAAATACTGTCTGGCAATGATCTGATGCAACAGCCCTTGATAGGTCTCCATCATCACTCCCCACACCGCTCGGCCACTGGCTGGAAGATACCCGTTGAGAGGCTGGGCCTGCTGGTACTCCTTCTGTGCCTGCTCAGCCACCAGCTTCATCGCTTGCCGCACTGCTTCGTTCCAATCGCCTTTCAGAATGGTTTCTGTGGAACAGCCCGCTTCGCGGAGTAGATCTTCAGGAAGATAGACACGCCCACAGCGAGCATCGCTGGCTACATCACGCAGGATGTTAGTCAGCTGAAAGGCAACGCCTGCTGCTTCTGCCATGGGAATGGTTCGTGGATCGGTGCCACCCCAGATGCGGACACAGCAGAGGCCGACCACGGAAGCAACCTGATAGCAGTAGTTCCGAAGTTCGGTCCAATTCCGGATGCGGGCCGGTTCGAGATCACTGGTCACGCCATCCAGCAGCGTGAGCAGATACTCATGTGGTATGCCAAACTGCTTCACCGTATCAGCTAGTGCATGGTAGATGTGCAGGCGAGGTTCGTCATTCAGCGAACGTTGCAGTTCTTCCCGCCATCGGAGCAACCCCTGGCGGCGCACTTCGACGGGGGCTTCTTCATCGGCCAGATCATCCGCCACCCGCATGAACGCATAGAGGGCATACATGCCGAGCCGCTGGTGTTTGGGCAGGATGAGGAAGGAGTAGTAGAAGTTGCCTGCCCGAGCCCGGGCGATCTGCTGACACGCCAGATAACTGGATGTCAACGAGCCGAGCGGGGCCGCCAGTAGCGTCTCCAGAGTGCGGCCAGTAACAGGTTGGCTTGGGTCCATTTCGATAAACGTGGGCGGGTGGTCCAGGTATCGTACCCGACTGCAGCGATGCGTGCCAGCAACTCTTCGCCGCCTCGGATGATCAGGTCGATCTCAGACTGGTATTCGTTCGGTAGATTCAGGATAAGACTTCGCCCCCGCTGAAAGTAGCCCGCCGTGCGTTCAACTTCGAAGCGGATCAGATCAATGTAAGATGAAGGACAACCTGTCGGGTGACATGGTTTGCGTGTACTCACGCTAACCATGCCGTCTTGCGAAGCTGAGTGTGGGGAATGAAAGAACTCCAGGCAACCAAACGCTATCAAGTCTTCCTCAGGCAAATAGACCCTACCCTTGTCGTAATCCCGTCGCACATCCTGCCAGAAGTTGGCGAGTTGCAAACCTGTACAAACCTCATCCGAGAGAGCAATATTCTCTGGCGATGCCTGGCGAAACAGACGAAGCACCAGTTCACCCACCGGATTGGCGGAACGGGTGCAGTAGTCGAGGAGTTCAGCAAAAGTCTGGTAGCGAACAATGCGTTGATCCTGCTCAAAGGCAGAGATCAACCGCAGGAAGGGATCTATGGGAAGTTCAAACGTAGCAACGGTTTGTTGCAGAGCAATCAGGATGGGATGCTGAGGCAAGTGCCCCTGGTACATCCCTATTAGGGAGGCTCGCCACCACTGCAAGGCTTCCAGCGATACAGGTGCGTGAACGAGCTCATCCCCCAGGTCATCGGCCCAGCGGCAGAAGGCATAGATGTGGAAGAAGTGCGATTGCAACTCACGTGGCAGGAGGAGCGAACCCACCACGAAGTTCTCGTACTGCGACTTTGCCATCCACTGACAGTAGGCCGATGCCTTGACGAATGACATCGACACAGGCCCTGACGTGGAGCCGTGTTTTTGCCATTCGGTTGGGAAGTGATACCGCGCCATCCAGCGAACCCACCAGAAGAGTTAACACTATCCTAGTGGGTTCGCTGCGGGCGATGGCTTGGTAGCTATCCCTCCTCTCCCCGGTGGCCTGTGGAGAAAGGGGAGAAAGGGTTATTTCGGCGTGTTACAGGCCGGTGCTGGTGCGTAGTTCACCGGAGCCCCTTGATACATGGGCTGAGCATTGTAATAGCTCGGCGGAGGTTGTTCGCATCGTTTGTCGAGGCCGAACATTTTTTTGCAGGCGGTGCAGCCCGACAGTGACATGATGGTCACGCCGAGTGCGATTAGTAGGACAGTGCGTTTCATGATGCAACCCCAAGGTGTCTTGTCGTGTAGTGTCATTATTTACTCAATGGGTTAAGTCGCGGGCGGCTCAACCTGGCTCAGCGTTCCCCTGCTGAGTGAAGAGAATAATGGCTTCTTATTCCAGAGTAGGTTCGCGCGAAGTGCATTGCAATTCCAGCCTGACTGGTGCTGTGAATAATGTGTCGTTTCGATGGCATGTTGTGGCGCACAGCGAAACTTTGCGGGCGAACAACTCGACGATACCAGTCTGCGCTACACCTCGTCGATTTTTCACTCTCTCACACAGCACATCGAAACCGGCGATGGAGCCTCTACACTAGCACCATACCAATTACCTTACCCTCACAGCTTCACACCTATGACCGCAGATATCGTCAGTCTCAAGCAACAACTCCGTGAACAAGCCCATGCCCTGCGCAATGCTCAGGAAAATAAAGACGAATTGAGCCAAGGCATCGTCGATCAGTTCATGGCTACGCCCGAATATCAGGCCGCCAGGACGGTGCTCTTCTATGTCGATGTCCGCAGCGAAGTACGCACGCGCCATTCGCTTCCTGCTGCTCTGCAATCAGGCAAAACCATTGTCATTCCCTGGTGTACCGAGAGTGTCGAGCTGGCTCTTTTCAAGCTCGAGAGCATGGATGAACTGGCTGTGGGCATGTACAAGATTCTGGAACCTAAGCCCGAGCTACGATTGCTGCCTGCGAAGCAGGTTGATCCGAAGGATATTGATCTGGTGATGGTACCTGGCGTGGCCTTCGATCGCCGCGGCGCCCGCATGGGGCATGGCAAAGGGTACTACGACAAGTTGCTGGAGAATGTCCGCCCGAACACGCCGCTGATTGCGTTGGCGTTCGAGTGCCAAATCTTCCCAGAAATCCCCGTCGCCCCGCATGATGTGTTCATGAACAAGATCATTACGGAGAAGGGTGTGATTGAGCGGAAG
>CAYPJB010000225.1:0-7444 GCA_964410845.1 uncultured Bacteroidales bacterium
GGCATGGGAACGCTGGGGTACGGATGTGGTCGTGGTTGCCAACGCAGTGTGCCTGGCGGGATGGTTCGCTGGGTTTCTGTCTGGACTCGTGGCACTAGCTTCCGTGTTGGTCATGATGCTGTGGGCAAGCCGCTTATCATCAAAGACTTCTGCAGCGCTGCGTGGCTTGGAAAGGCAATCAGATCGCCTGCAGACGCTTTCGACACTCTTGCACTTCGTGGAACAGCAGTCGTTTACTTCGCCGTTGTTATCACAATTGCAGAATGACTTGAAGTCAGGCGAAAAGGCATCGTCTGCTATTGCAGAGCTAAGCCAGTTAGCGGAACGACTCGATTGGCCTCGCAATGCCTTCTTCATTCCCATTGCGTTGCTGTTATTGTGGTGGACGAGGCTGGCATTCCGTGTCGCAGACTGGCGAACCCGTCATGGTGAACATGTACAACGTTGGCTGGATGCGATTGGGCATTACGAAGCGCTTCAGAGCTTCGCGAATCTCTCCTTCGAGCGACCTCACTACATCTTCCCTGAGATCGTCGCAGAAGGCCGGTCACTGGAGGCGACACAGATTGGTCATCCGCTGTTACCTTCGGCTAAATGCCGATGCAATGATGTGACGCTGGGTAAAGATCCTCAGTTGTTGTTGATCAGTGGTTCCAACATGTCAGGCAAAAGTACGCTGCTGCGAACGGTGGGTATCAATGTTGTCCTCGCCCTCGCTGGTGCCCCAGTGAAAGCGAGTACCATGCGGCTCACAGAACTCTATCCCGGAGCCACACTGCGAGTACAGGATTCACTGCAGTCAGGCATCAGCCGATTCTATGCTGAAATCCTTCGTCTCAGGCAGTTGTTGGACCTGGCACAAGAGAAGCCTTTGCTCTTCCTGGTGGATGAAGTGCTTTCAGGTACCAATTCCGCAGAACGCCGACAAGGAGCAGCAGGCATCCTCGAAGCTTTGCTGGAACGAGGAGCCATTGGTTTAGCCACCACTCACGATCTGGCTCTCACCGAAATAGCTGAAACGTGGAAGCCACGAGCCATCAACAAGCACTTCGCTGATACGTGGAAGGACGAGAAGATCAGCTTCGACTATCAACTGAGACCTGGCGTGGTGAGCCACGGCAATGCATTGGCCCTGATGCGAGCAGTGGGGCTGAAGGTATAACGAACCAGACCTTGTCCTCTCTCGGCAACTCTGGCATACTCTAGGCGTCTTCTCCAGGGAGGGAGTCTCGCATGATCCTTTCAACGTCTCGTATCATCGCTGGTTTGCTGTTCACAGGTCTTTTTGGTGTTGTGGTAGTGGCTCAGCCACCACAACCGCAGGAGCCGATGCCTGCGGTGGAGAACATGCACCCCAGTCATCGGGTACTCTACTTCGTGATGCGGCGAGGCACCGAATGGCTGGTGCAGGCCCAGCAGCCGAATGGTCTGTTTCATCAGGGGTTGAATGTTGCAGTCAATACGCAGCTTGAACCTGCCCACTTTCTGCATCAGGCGGAAGCTGCGATGGCTCTTGCCAAGGTCAGTCGGCTGACTGCTAATGCTCGATATCACGCTGGAGCACAGCAAGCGATGCTGACGCTGCTTTCCAGCACCAAGGCTGATCCGCAGCAAGTGAAACTGCGATATACCTTCCTGCCAGAATCGTCTGTGAATCGCCTGGCCAGTGCTGGGCTGCTCATGCGGGTAGTACATGAACTGCCGGTGCCTGTCGAACTGCGTCTCAAGGAAGCTGAAGGATTGGCGGAGTACGTTCGCAGCAATCAGCAACCGGAAGGGCTTCTACAAAGTAGCGGAGCCATTCAACAAGTGGCAGCGACTTCGGATAGCATGCAACGCCAGTATGAGGGGCTGGCACTGGAAGGCCTGGCCATCAGTCAGACGTATGCAGCTGCCCCATGGAAGACGGAAGTACTGCAGAAAGCAGCCCGGGCGTATGCACAACAGCCCATGAAACTCATCACAGCACCCAGTTTCGTTACCTGCTTCGCCGAGACGTATCTGCGCAGCAAAGATCAGGCATGTGCTGTCGCAGTATTCAACATGGCTGATGCACTTTGCAACGCCCAGAGAGCAGTTGAACCAGGCCGAGTCGATTGGGCAGGGGGGATTATGCTCAGTGCAGAGAAAACTTCTGCTACTCCCCCATGTGCCAGTGAAACGGCCCGTGCCGTGAGTGCACTATGCGATGCCTACCGCGTTGCCAAGCTGGCAGGCGATGCTGCCCGAGCAGAGAAGTACAAGAACTGTGCTACTGCAGGAGTACAGTTCCTGACGGCATTGCAGTACACGGGCAATGGCGTGGAGCATTTTGCAGAGGGCTTTCAACCACGTGTTCTGGGTGCATTTCGTACTGCTCCTGGTGAAGGGTACATCCGTCTGCAGGATACAGCAGAGTGTGTGCTGGCAGTGAGCACGTATCTGAGCGACGTTTGTGGCGTGGCACTGGCTCCCGGGCAGGCTCCACCCATCAAGTGATGAAGACTTGGCAGATTCCATCAGCAAATGATTGACGCTGTAGAACTTACGGGTTAGCCTGTAAGTATGATTAGGCACTGAGGTTCTTGCAAAACCTTGGTGCTTGGCATTATCTTTGCACAATGAGCAATTGGTTAGATTGCATCATTGAAGAAACAGGATAGCTATCCAAGGAGCACCCTATGGCCCGCTTCCCCGAGCAGCGCCGCACCGGATTCACGCTGGTGGAATTGCTGGTGGTGATTACGATTATCGCATTGCTGATTGCCTTGCTGTTGCCAGCTATCCAACGAGCCCGCGAAGCAGCCAACAGCATGAGTTGTGCGAACAATCTTCGAACGATTGGTCAAGCGGTGATTGGCTTTGCAGGGGATAAGTCGTTTCCATCGGCTGGGTTTCATGCAACCGGAAACATAGGTACTAATACGTACACTCCCGGTAATGTTGTTGGTGTTCCCAGCACGTTGATTCCTCGCTTAAATACTTTCAATAACACCCCTGGCATTCAGGGCATGAACAATGGAATACCTTTCACCAGGTACAATCAACCTTGGGGATTCTTTTACCAGATTCTGCCCAACATCGAGAACGATAACATTTACAAACTAGGCAACACCAATCCCGCTACGAACATGGTGCTGGATGCAGAGATCAGAAATGCAGTGATACCTACGTATTTCTGCCCTAGCCGGCGGGGTCCACAATCCTTGCAAGATAATGTAACTGGAAGCTCTGGCCCGACTCAGCAATTGGGAGCTTGCGATTACGCAGTGAACATGGGACCGAATCCCAACGCACCTACGCTAACATCATCAGGTATCGATTACAGTGGAGTAGCGAATCCTTCACAGGTCTTTACTGGTGGCCCAACTCTTTATACTCCGGGTTCACCTGTCAAAATCACTGATATTACTGACGGCGTTCAGTACACGATTCTTGTCAGTGAAAAGGCAGTGGATGCAGATGAAATCGAACACCGTCCTACCAATGGTGTTCAACAATTTGGCGATGCTTATGGCTACACCGCAGGTTTTGACAAATTCGAAACTACCCGATTTGGCTCTGCTATACCCATTCGCGACCAGGCATGGCCTGATCCCAAGTTTCCTTCTGCCCCAAGTCATATTCTTTTTCAAGGGTTTGGTGCTGCACACTTGAATTCGATCAATGCCTTGATGTGCGATGGTTCAGTCAAGCAGGTGAGCTTTTCAGTAGCTCCTGTCATCATGCAGAGGTTGACTAACCGCAAGGATGGCACTACTGTCTCAGCAACTGATATCGATCAGTAATGAGCCATATACACTCGGAACAACCCATGACTGAGTCATGGGTTTTTTTACGCATCCAGAGTTGCCAAGTTTCAGAAATAATTGAAAATAGAGAGTAACACATTCCCACGGGCCATTCCCATGCAAGACCCTAAGCTCATTCCCATCCGTGAAAAGGTACTTCGCCAGGAAAGGCTGACCTTCGAAGATGGCTTGACTCTGGAGGCTTCACCGGACCTCACCACCATAGGCGAACTGGCCAACATCGTCCGAGAACGCAAGCATGGCAAGAACGCCTACTACAACGTCAACGTTCACTTGAACCCGACGAATGTTTGTGTCTACCGTTGTAACTTCTGTGCCTTCCGTTCTGATCTGAAAGACCCGCGCGGCTACCTCATGAGTGATGAGGAGATACTGCATCGTGCTGCAGAGGCTGATGCACGTGGTGCTACCGAGATGCACATTGTTGGCGGGCTTCATCATAAGATGCCTTACGAATGGTATCTCAATGTCGTGCGGATCATTCACAAGGCTTACCCTCGCTTGCACCTGAAGGCCTATACCGCAGTGGAATGGGATTGGTTTGTTCGTCTCACCAAGCGGCCGATGGCGGACATCCTGGCTGAGTTCAAGGAAGCAGGTTTGGGTTCACTCCCCGGTGGTGGTGCGGAGATCTTCCATCCCGAGATCCGCAACCAGATCTGTGAACACAAAGCTGACGCTGAGGAATGGATCAACCTGCACCGCCTGGCCCATCAGATGGGGCTACGTTCCAATGCCACCATGCTCTATGGCCACATTGAACGGGCGGAACATCGAATCGATCACCTTGTTCGCTTGCGAACGCTGCAGGACGAAACGAAGGGCTTCCAAACATTCATCCCGCTGGCTTTCCATCCTGACAACACCAAGCTGGCGGCACTGCGGAACCTGAAGAAGCCCAGTGTCGTGATGGACCTGAAGACGATGGCCATCAGCCGACTGATGCTGGATAACTTCAGCCACATCAAGGCTTATTGGGTGATGCTAGGCATCAAGACCGCACAAATATCCTTGCATTATGGTGCAGATGACATTGATGGCACCGTGGTGCATGAAAAGATCTACCACGATGCAGGCTCCACCATGCCCCAGGAAATGACGGTGGCAGAATTGAGGCAACTCATCGAAGAAACGGGCCGGACTCCTATCGAACGTGACACGCTGTACCGTGAAGTACGAAGAGAGCAGGGGACATGGAAGTTGGGCGAGACGCTGCAACCTACGCTGACGTTGAAGGTATAAGTCGAACTCTTGTCCCCGGTCTCCGACCGGGGACACACTGGTGGTCAGTCTCTGGCTGGCAGCGGCGAAGAGATGTTGTCACTTGCCTGCAAAGAAGAGAAGTACGCTAACGATTGCAGCCTGCCGGAGGCAGGCACGCAGTGTGTCCTCGGTTGGAAACCGAGGACAAGAATCATTTTCTGACTCTCACCAGCTTCAGCGAATCCTCGCGGAAGTAAACAGTTCCCGAAGTGGCGCGTAGCTCGGCTACCAGTTCGACTTCTCTGCTAGGTTCCTCGATTTTGAACTCAAAGAACAGGAGTTTCCACTCGCTCGAATCAACCAGTTGATTGGTCCGCTGACTGCCTGAGATGCGAAGACCTGCACCGGTTCCTGGGTGATCGGCAGAACCTTTAATGTTCTCCGCTTTCACAGATGCAGCGAAACGATAAGTGCCAGCGGGCAGGACCACCCTGGTGCGGTAGGAAGCAATGCATTTGCCTGAAGGTCCAACTGTAATCTTTAGCTGTTTACGTTGCCCCTCTGGTGTGATTCTTTCCAGCCTGGCGTCTTCCGTCTCCTTTCGTTCCTCCCATCCAGTGATCAGTGCCACGCCCGTTGCATCAAAGAGCAGCCCTTTGGGATCAGTCACGGCATTCAGTTTCTCGAGCATCTGACTTCGTGCCTTGATGCGTTCCTTCAATCCGTTCGCCTGGTTCAATGCTTCCTGGGCTGCTCCTGGATTCCATTTCGTGAGCGTCGGTTGGATGTGCTTGCTGATCTCTTCAACGCGATTCAGCAGTTTGGTAGGTGGTACGAAGGCAGGCATGAGTTCATTCAGCTTCTCGCGATACTTGAGCCTCCAGGCAGGGTTGGTCATGATCGTATTGGCCACAAGTGCCTGCGGTACATGGGTGATGGGATAGTTCGGATCGCCAAACATCTGATCCATCCCATGTGGCAGGAAGTAGGCTTTCTTCGTCTTGGCATCGATATAGACCCGATAGTTGTTCCGTTGCTGGCAATAGCCATCCCAGTGGCAGGTCATGTGTTCGAGTGCCATGAAGGTAATGAAACTGTCGATATCAATGAGCTGGTCCATCTTCTTCCAGCGCACCTCCAGATTCGGCTCACGACACGATGCAACGATGGCCTTGAGATCAGCCCGATTCACTTCACCATCACCGGTAATGCGTTTCAAATCCGCATCAATCTCTTGCAGGAAGCCACCATCGTAGAGATTGCCTGATGCATCATGGAAGTAGCGTTTCAGGAAGCTCTTGTTGTAGCCTTCCTTGAGAACATAAAAGCCCAGATCACGGCCATTGAGCCAGACTCGGGCATGACTGGTTCGTGCTGTGGGGACATTGTTCTTGAGAAAGAGTTCGCCACAGAGTAGTTCGCTGATGAACGAGCCATCCTGTACGGAATTGTTGAGGTGCAGTTTATCGAGCCCGTGAAAGCGCTGCTTGGTGAACTTGTCGAAGTTGAGTGTCAGGGCAGGGCGGTCTTCGATCGGCCTGAAACTGCCTGCAGCACCTTTGAGATGGATGCCCACATCGGTGTACTTCTTACTGTCATTTTCCGTGACAGTGCATTTGACGTATTCCCGATCTTTCTGACGGAGTTTATCGAGTTCTTCCTTGCTGATCTCGATCTTCAACTGGGGAATAACTCCCTCGGTAAAAAACTGATCGCTGGCATCAGGCTTCACGGGTGTCGTACGCAGCGCAGATTGAGCGGATACCGGAAGCAAGCTTAGCAGAATACAACTGAGGGTGAAGAGCGTTCGCATCATGCTGTTGTCCTGTTGTTGCTCTCAGATTACCAAAGTAAGACGGGAATGTCGTGCGGTGGGATGGAACTTCACTGAAACTCCTTCGATAAAACCCTCTCATCAATGCGTGAACTGCTCTTGACAGAAATCGCAACAGAAGCCATATCGCCCGCCGTTGAATCGGGGGATTCGATCTTGTACCCAGGGGAACCAGTCAACTCTTATGGCTGGTAGGGAGAGATCATGACCAAGTCATGGTGGTACGCGCTGGCCTTAGTCGCTGTAGCGTGTTGTTCAGCCAGCATCCGTGCGGATGAAGGCGATACCTATAGTAGCGTGCAAGACCTGGAAAAGGCTCGCAAGGCTCGGGTAATGGCCAGCCAGAACATCTGGTGGGAACGCCTGATTCCTGGGCGTCTGGAAGAAAAACGTCGTCTGGCGGAAGAAGCCAAGGCTGCTCAGCAGGCTTCCAAACGCAAAGATGATAAAGAGACAGCTAAAGCCAAGCCGGACACCAACGTTAGGCAGGTAGAACTGAACAAGGCGCTTCGTCGAGAGGCTGTCTGTCAGAAGCTGCGAGAGATAGCAGAAGAGACTAATGATCCTGAACTCTCCAAGCAGGCTGACCTGCTTGAATCACGAGCCTGGGCCATCT
>CAYPJB010000226.1:0-7437 GCA_964410845.1 uncultured Bacteroidales bacterium
AGCAACCAAAATTGCCAACAGCCCGCAAAATCTCAACAGAATATCCTCATCTTCATGTCATACGGTGCGGCGCAGTCTGAGTAAACCTTGTGGGTTGTATCGAGTGTTTGGCTGGATCGACTTTACAATTGATGAAAATAGTAGATTGCATTCAAGTGCATTGAAATACGACGCATTTCGAGACCATCTTGCAAGAAGACCTCCACCGCGCATTTCAGAATAAACTTACGTAAGATATTCAAAGTGGAGAATGCAATCCGTATTGGCAGTTGCAAACTACTTACCTCGGAAATTATTGCACCGTTGTTTTCGGCTGTTCCTTACATCAGCGAGCATTACATGAATAATACCTCGAAACAATCCCAGTCTGGACAAGTGCTCTCTCGTTGGATTACAGCCTTATGCTGGCTGGGAACTTACAATCGAGAGTGGTTTCGCGGAGATGTTGTTGCGGGGATTACGCTGGCAGCTTACCTGCTACCCGCAGCCATCGGCGATGCCTCACTTGCCGGATTGCCCCCCGAAGCGGGACTCTATGCATGCTTATTCTCTGGCCTGACTTTCTGGCTTTTCTGCAGTTCCAGGCACACTGCCATTGCTGTAACTTCCGCCATCTCCCTGTTGCTTGGCTCTACTCTCGGAGAAATGGCAGGTGGCGATGCTGCACGTTTTGGGACACTGGCATCCGGGACAGCGATTCTCGTTGCTCTGATTGCATTTCTGGGATGGATGGTCAAAGCAGGAGCGATTGTCAGTTTCATTTCCGAAAGTGTCATGGTGGGCTTCAAATGTGGTGTCGCCCTCTTTCTCGCAAGCAGCCAGTTGCCCAAGCTCTTTGGCATTCACGGCTCACACGGCGATTTCTGGGAGAACAGCGCCTACCTTCTTATGCATCTCGAAGAAACTAATGTGACATCGCTGGCTATTGGTAGCATCGCTCTGGCTGTACTGATTCTTGGCAAGATTTATCTGAAGCAGAAGCCTGTCGCCTTGTTTGTCGTCGTGGGTAGCATCATCCTGTCGTCAGTACTTGGTCTCGAAACACGCGGCGTGAAACTCCTTGGCGAAGTGCCGCAAGGTCTTCCTGCACTCGGACTGCCCGCCTTGAAATGGTCAGATTTGAACGAGTTGTTACCGTTGGCATTTGCCTGCTTCATGCTAGGGGCCGTGGAAACGGCTGCCATCGGTCGCATGTTCACCGCCAAGCACGGCGGCCGATTCGATGCTAACCAGGAGTTCATAGCGTTGGCTGTGGCGAACCTGGCTGCTGGGCTTGGCAGAGGCTTCCCAGTCAGTGGTGGCATGTCGCAATCGATGGTCAATGAAAGTGGAGGAGCACGAACTCCGGTTTCGGGTGTTATTGCAGCGGGCCTCATCCTCGTCGTGGTGTTGTTCTTTTCTCATCTACTGAAAACACTTCCGCAGCCAGTTCTTGCGGCTGTGGTACTGGTAGCGGTGGCCGGATTGTTCAAGCTCTCAACTCTCAAGGAACTCTGGCGGACCGATCGGCCTGAATTCATCGTTGCGATTGCCGCACTTATGGGCGTGCTGGGATCCGGACTTTTACGCGGCGTCATGATCGGCGCCATCATCTCCCTCGTGCAACTGATCCATCGTGCCTCACGTCCTCATGTCGCCCTGCTAGGCCGTATCCCCGGTACGCAACAATTTTCGGATTATGAACGTCACTCCGACAACGAACTGATTCCTGGGATAATGATCTTCCGGCCCGAATCGAGCTTGCTTTATTTCAACGCAGAATACGTGTGTGATCTGATCCTGGAGCGTATACGTGCTGAAGCAACTCCACCCAAACTCGTCGTGCTGGATTTAAGTAGTTCGCCCATCATCGATCTACAAAGCACACAAACCCTGGGAATGCTTGTGAAGGAACTGGCTGAAGCGGGAATTCGTGTACAAGCAGTAGCTGCTCGAGCTTCAGTACGGGAACGGTTACGGAACAATGGTCTGGACACCAGACTAGGAGTAATCAGCAGGGGGATGTCTGTGGCCGATGCGGTGAACGAATTTCGTAAGCTTACTGCAGACTGAAAGATGATTGTTACTCTGGATAGTAATGAATGTAGGAAAGCTTGTGCTACGCTGAAATGAACTTGCATTCTCAGTAGCGATGTATAATCTCTGCGTTATGCCCCAGCTTCAACTGATGGCTTACAAGGACGTTCCACACAACCAGTTATTGTAGCTAACCCGACAAGGAAGTGCAGGGAAAGATGGCCCAGGCTGACACTTTAATTACACAAGCCGCAGCCCTTCCGATACGGAATCACAAAGTTTGCCTTGTGACAACCCGAAGCGGCAAGGGGTTAATTATCCCTAAGGGAAATGTTCCGAGTGGAATTCACCCAGCACAACTTGCCGCACGCGAGGCCTGGGAAGAAGCCGGACTGATTGGCAGAGTGACGAAGCGGCCCTTTGGTGAATACACATTTGAGAAATCTGACCGCGAACATCGTGTCCAGGTATTCGTACTCGCGGTGACGAATTTCACTCGTATCTGGCCAGAGCAGAGCTTTCGCCGTCGGTTATGGTATTCAATCGAGACCGCCATTCGGCTTGTCAGTCACGATAACTTACGAACCTTGCTCGAGCAATTTGCCGAATCGCGTCAAGGCTTGCGGGCATCACAGTATCGCCGCAAGACTGCCTAATATTCCTGTTAAGAAATGCCACGAATAGATCAGAAAATCACAATGATTACTAAGAACGTATTCTCGACAATCAAACAAGCAACGGTTATGTTATAGCCTGATCGATTATGCCGAGCCTACCTGTGAGTCAGCTTCTTTGTCTTTGCTGAAATATAGTCAAATGAAAATGCCATCCTCTTGTTACAAGGAACGGTTGCCCATTCTTCCAATGCTCCTTCATCGAATCGTTTTGCTTCTAATTTGCACAATGTTTCTGCCAGCGTGCATACATGCTGCAGACCCGGTCGATTTTGATCGAGACATTGCTCCGATATTGGTTAAGCATTGTCTGGAATGCCACAATGCCAGCGATCGCAAAGGCAAACTTGATCTTAGTTCCGCAGCAAACGCATTACGTCATAAATCGCCAATCATCATCTCAAGTAAGCCACATGAAAGCTCACTATGGCAGAAAGTAATTGACGATGAGATGCCACCCAAAAAAACACTCTCAATAGCTGAGAAATCGAAACTCAAGAGTTGGATTGAGCAAGGTGCCAAATGGGGCAAGATAGATCCGCTGAATCGATACGCCTTCAGTTCAGACACCCATGCAGGTGCTGACTGGTGGTCGCTGCAGATAGTGAAACGCCCTCCGATGCCGGCTGTGCAGGCCAAGCAATGGATCAAGAACCCTATTGATGCATTTATACTTGCCAAATTGGAAGCCAAGGGCTTGACTCCTTCTCCAGTCGCCGACCGACGTACTTTGATTCGACGTTCATACTTCGACCTTGTGGGTTTGCCACCCACGCCACAAGAGATTGATCAATTCATTAACGATTCAACACCAGATGCCTACGAGAAATTGCTGGATCGACTGCTTGCATCGCCACATTATGGTGAGCGCTGGGCACGGCACTGGCTCGATGTCGCAAGGTACACTGAAAGCCAGGGTTTTGAATACGACAGGATCCGTCCCAATGCCTGGCATTATCGTGACTATGTCATCAACGCATTGAATTCAGATAAACCTTACAACATCTTTGTTCAAGAACAGATCGCTGGCGATGTCAAGAACTTCGCAACAGGTGGCGACGAGATCACTTCCGATGGCATCGTGGCAACCAGCCTTCTGGTTTGTGGCCCATGGGATCAAGCAGGCAATTCGCAGGCAAACCTGACACAGAAAATGATTACTCGGGAGGAGGAACTGGAAGACCTGGTCAGCGTCATAGGTCAGTCCTTTCTGGGTATGACTGTCAATTGTGCCCGCTGTCACTCGCACAAGTATGATCCTATCTCGCAGGAAGATTACTACCGTTTCAAGGCAATTTTTGAAGGTGTTCGTCATGGCGAACGCCCCATTACCCCTCCACGTGAACAGAGGGAACGAAAGAAAAAGCAAATCACACTGAATCAGCTTTTGTCTGATACCGAAAAGCAGATCAAGGGCATCGAAGTGCAAGCCCGACAAGCTGCGATTACCAAGCTCACACGACAAGCAGACCTACCTGCAACATCACTTCGCCCTACACCGTTGGCTCGATGGACCTTTGAAGGCAAGCCGCAGGATCAGCAAAACACACTGCCAGGCGAATTGGTCGGTGGAGCTACTATCCGAAATGGCAGACTCATTCTCCAAGGGAACGGTCAATTCTATCGTTCGGAACCTCTCACGCAGGATATTCGAGAGAAGACACTGGAAGCCTGGCTTACCCTGCCCAGCCTGGATCAGGGTGGCGGAGGTGTGATAACTTTGGAATCTACCAGTGGAGCAATCTTTGATTCAATCGTGTTTGCTGAGAGGCAACCAAACAAATGGATTGCTGGTTCAAATAGTTTTGTGCGCACGAAAGACTTGAACGCTATTCCTGAAGCCAGCACAAAGTCTGATCTCATTCACATCGCAATCGTGTATTCTCAAGATAACTCCATTACTGTGTATCGTAATGGCAAGAAGTATGGCGAAACCTATCAGCAAGGTTCGTTACAAACATTCCAAGCTGGAAATTCCCATGTGCTGCTCGGATTACGTCACACCGGAAGCGGTAACGGCTTTCTCATAGCAGAAATCCAGGCAGCAGCGTTGTATGATCGCCCTCTAAGCATCAAAGAAATCGAAAACAGTTTTGCAGCTGGTCCACAAGGTGGCCCTGTGCTTACCCGAGAACAGATTCTTGCGGAGATGACCGATTCTCAACGTCTGCAATATCTCGATTTATCTAAACAATTGGCCCAATGGAAAAAGGACATTCAATGCATTCCTCCAGTTGAAAACTCATATGCTGGAGTTCGCAAACAACCTGAACCCACACACCGACTGTTACGGGGGAACGTCACTACTCCAGCGGAAGTCGTGTCTCCTGGTGCACTTTCGATTATCAAATTGCCTGGCACACAGTTCAAACTCAAGCCTGATGCCCCCGAAAGTGAGCGACGCCTGAAACTTGCTCAGTGGTTAGTAGATCCCCAGAACCCGCTGACGGCTCGAGTGATGGTGAATCGGTTGTGGCATTACCATTTTGGCCGAGGCCTGGTTGAAACTCCAAATGATTTTGGCTTCAACGGTGCACGACCGACACATCCTGAATTGCTCGATTGGCTGGCCAGTGAATTCGTTGAGGCCGAGCCCGCATGGTCTATCAAACGGATGCACAAACTGATCATGCTTTCAGCCACCTATCAGCAGGATTCCCGCTACAACGAAAAAGCAGCAGCGACTGACAACGATAACACTCTGCTCTGGCGTTACAAGCCACGGCGTCTCGAAGGAGAAATTATCCGAGATGCCATGCTGGCTGTCTCAGGACAACTCAACCGGAAAGTGGGTGGTCCCAGTTTTCAGCCTTTCACCATCCAGAATTTCAATTCGGACTTCTACGAAACAAAAGACCTCATTGGCGCCGAGTACAATCGGCGAACCATCTATCGCATGCACGTCAACAGTGGCAAAAGTGCATTGATGGATTCCCTCGACTGTCCTGATCCATCCATCAAGACCCCAGCACGACGTGTCACAACCACACCGCTGGCAGCGCTTTCCCTGATGAACAATAGTTTCGTCCAACGCCAGGCAAACTCTCTTGCTGAACGTGTAACTCAACAAACCAAGGGGCAGACGAAGGAGTCGATTGCCCTGGCTTACCTGACAGTGTTTGGGCGACCTGTCAGCGGCAGTGAACTTCATGATTCAGCTCAACTGGTGCAGGATCATGGGCTGGCAACATTCTGCTGGGCACTGTTGAATGCATCGGAGTTCATGTATGTGAAGTAGTTCTTGAATAACATCTTCCCAGTGATCTGAGACTACTATGGCACTTCCAACTACTCGTAGACACTTTCTGCTAGACTCCATGACCGGGCTAGGAAGCGTTGCTCTGTCCTGGTTGCTGCATCGCGAGGCCAATGCTGATTCGGGAAGTGGTAACAAGACACACTTCAAACCTGCTGCAAAACGTATCGTTCAGATCTTCTGCTGTGGTGGGGTCAGCCACCTGGATACGTTCGACTATAAGCCCGAACTGGAGCGGTTGCACGGTAAGACATTGAGCAACAAGGGTGAGAATAAGGGCTTCTTCGGCCAGCCCGGCAATGTCATGAAAAGTCCTTTCGCCTTCAAACAGCATGGTCAAAGTGGTGCGTGGATCAGCAGTCTGTTTCCACACCTCGCTGGTTGCGTGGATGACATGGCGTTCATCAAATCGATGGTGTCCAAGTCAAACAATCACACCCCTGCTACGTTTCAGATGAACTCTGGCTTCACCTTGAATGGGTACCCCAGCATGGGTGCCTGGCTAAGCTACGGTCTGGGAACCGAGAACGAAAACCTTCCAACTTTCGTGGTTCTGCCCGACCCAGTCGGTCAACCTGCTGGTGGTGCTATTAATTGGACTGCTGGTTTCTTGCCTGCCTCGTATCAGGGCGTTGCATTTCGAACACAATCGAAGAGCGAACCTATTGAGGATCTGCAAACTCCTGCTGGCATCAGTAACCAGAATCGTCACGCAAGTTTGCGGTTTCTTCAACAGCTCAACTCTGATTATGCCAGAGACAATCCAGGTGATTCAGATCTTCTGGCACGTGTCAAGTCGTATGAGTTAGCTGCACGGATGCAGTTAACCGTGCCTGAAACTGTTAATGTGGATGGCGAAACCAATGCAACTAAAGAAGCCTACGGCTTGAATGACAAGCAATCCGCTGGGTTTGGACGAAACTGCCTGATGGCACGCCGTCTGCTGGAACGCGGAGTACGATTTGTTCAACTCTTCAATGGTGGCGCCTTCGGCTCACCCCGCACGAATTGGGATGCCCATGAATCGGTTATCGAGAATCATACCAAGATGGCTAACACCATGGACAAACCGGTTGCAGCACTGCTTCGTGACCTGAAACAGAGAGGAATGCTCGAAGACACTCTGGTGGTCTGGTGCACCGAGTTTGGTCGCAGCCCTCTCACACAGGGAATTGATAAACCCGGACGTGATCATCATCCTGATGCATTCACCTGCTTCCTGGCAGGAGCCGGAGTGAAGAAAGGATTTTCGTACGGTTCCTCAGATGAAGTAGGTTACTTTGCTGCTGAGAACCCTGTCACTGTTTACGATTTTCACGCAACGATTCTGCATCTTCTCGGACTCGATCACACCAGACTGACATATTATCACAACGGGATTCAGCGTCGACTAACTGATGTTCACGGAGAAGTTGTCAAGGGATTATTGAAATAGGCTAGGGCGTGTTGACAAATCACCTGAGTAGCATCATCACACAACCTAACTGGAAG
>CAYPJB010000227.1:0-7385 GCA_964410845.1 uncultured Bacteroidales bacterium
AGACTGCTTGCACAGCTCCTTGGTCGCTGGTGTGGGTCTTGAGAATCTTTCCCAGTGTAGTATCGCCGGTAGCTCGCATGCGACCCTGGAAGGCGATGTTATTCATCAGGAACAACGCCTGGGTGACTGTCGATTCTATCTCGTCCTGCTTGATGTTGGGATCAAAGCCGAAGATCGCGCGAAACTGGCCTTCAAAACCGAATCTCCGGGCGAGGCGTTCAGCAGGGCCACCTGCTTTGCCAGCAGCGAACGGGCGTTGCAGTGTCTGAGCCGTGCCGCCCAGCACAGCATTGACGGAAGCCCACAGTTCATCCGCGGTCAGCTTGGCGGGGTAGTTTCCGGCGAAGTGAATGTGCTGATTGGCAGCTTCTCCAAGGCGGGTTGATCGCTGGTACGTCTCGGAATTCAAAATAACACGATAGAGATCACGGATGTCCGTTCCGGTAGCTTTGAAATGCTGAGCAAGCTTGAGAAGCACTTCGGGGTAAGTGGCTTCCATCAGTGGCCCCATGTTATCCACGGGGTTGTAGAACGATTGGCCCATCAGATCAGCCCAGACGCGGTTGACCATATTGGCATAGAACCAGTAGTTGTTCTCAGCAGTGATGTACTGTGCAAGAGTTGCACGTCGAGCTTCGTCACTGAGATCACGCTTCGGGGATTCGCCAGTGAGGAATTTGGGCTGAACGAGGTGTGTTTTCTTGGGGTCGTCCTTGTCGGGCATGCGGTACTCGCCGACTAGAGCACTGAAGATGGTGAAACCCACCACTCGATTCTCTTCTCGTACCGGACGATCCTTGGTGCGAGCATAGAAGGCGGCGAGTTGGTGGAACTGTTCGCGTTTCCAGATATCGTTGGGATGATCGTGGCACTGGGCACACTGAATCTGGATGCCCATGAAGACGCGGGCAGTGTCTGCAGCTCGCTCCATATTGGCTTCTGCACCAAGATGGGTGAGCAGGAAATAGCCTGCACCTTCGTCTTTGTCCTTTGTGGTGGTGCTGTTTGCACTGGGCGGAGCATAGCGAACGATGCCATTGGCGGTGATCATCTCCGTGACCATCGTTTTCCAGGGCGTGTTCTTGCGCATCGACTCGGCGAGCCACGCTTCAAACTTGGGTTCATTGGCGCGTGAACGCACTTCGGTGGCACGCATGGTCACGACATCACGCCAGTACTTGGCCCAGTGCTTGTTGAAGTCGTCGCTGGCAAGAAGCTTGTCGATCAGTTCAGGCCGCTTGCTCGGAGATTTGTCAGCAACGAAGGAAGTGATGTCAGCTGGTTCAGGGAGCTTGCCGACGAGATCCAGATAGACCCGGCGGATGAATGCTTCATCAGTGGTGCGAGTTGCAAACTTGAGCCCTTCCTGCGATTGCAGCTTCTTCAGAAGGGAATCGATATCGTTTGGGCTGAGTTTGCGGGCTTCAGTGGTGAGCCACTCCTGGGGAGTGACATCGACCTTGTCGAGATTTTTGCCGTATTCGGGAGCAGGCTTCTTGGGCTTTTTCGTGTCGTCAGCATCAAGCCCCGTGGTAAGAAGAGCACTTAATGCCAGAGCAAAGAGTTTAAGCGTGAATCGCATGACATCACCTTTCCGAATCGCTGCTACAGTAAACTATAACCCCTGTAAACAGCGGAGGTTCTGGAAAATGTTCTGCTCCACTTAATCTTCAGCGAGCGGCTTGTTCGCATCGGTTAGATACCAGAAAATAACACCAATCCCATAGGCGAAGGCATACATGGTTAGACAGGTCATGTACCCACTGGTATCCACTTTGCCGTCGATGGTACTTTTCGAGATGATAACGCCTGTCACAAAGTTACTGATGGCAGCGCCGAGATTGCCGATCATGTTCATGGAACCGGAGATGATGGCGGCGTAGCGTTTTCCAATATCCTGTGCAGTTGCCCAGGCTGGTCCCATGGTAAGATCGTTGAAAAAGCCAACCAGTGCGAGGCAGGTAATGAGCAGGTAGGGGTTGGCTTGCAGAAAGATGGCAGCGATGTAGGCGAGGGCGCAACCGCCGTATCCAATCATGCCGAAGAGCTTTCGGCCCCAGGTACGGTTGCCAGTGCGTTTGACATAGCGGTCCGAGAGGATACCGCCAAGGATGCAGGCAATTCCGCCTAGTAACAACGGCGCTCCGGTGAGCAGTGCAACCACGAGTTGGTAACTGATGGCGCTTCCAGCCTGAATGTTGAAAGCTTGCTTCATGTACGTCGGAAGAAAGTACATGAGGAAGTACCAGCCGTAGTTCATGCAGAAGTACATGCCGCAGAGATACCAGAGATTCGGCTGGCTGAAGAGATGCTTCCAGGGCACAGCTGAATGATCATCACTCGTGGGTTTCTTCCCCACAGCAGCCAGATCACGTTCCGCCTGATTACATCCAGGATGATCGCCCGGCTTGTTACGGAAGGAGAAGTAAAAGATGATTGCCCAGATGATTCCAAGCCCAGCGAAGAGGCCGACTGTCACTCGCCAGTCGAGACCGAGCCCAACGGTAAGCAGGATCCAGACGAAGGTGGTCAGGCCTCCCATTAGCCGAGAGGAGAACCAGACCGTGCCCTGCACGAAGGCCCTTTCGGTGGCTGGGAACCAGTGGTAAAGAGCTTTCGAGATGTTTGGAAACGCCCCGGCTTCCCCCATGCCAAAGAGAAACTGGATGACGACCAGGCTCCAGAAGCCGATGCTGACTGCGGAGCCGAAAAGAGGCAGTCCAGCAAATGCCATCAGCCCCAGGAAGAACGACCAGAAGAGGACAACACGGAGCAATGTCTTGCGTGGGCCGTAGACATCGCCTAGCCAGCCGGTGGGTATTTCAAACAGTGCATAAGCAATCTGGAAGGCGACGAGCAGCAGGTAGTAGTCTTTCTCTTCGTAGCCTACTGCCTCCATGATCGGCTTCTTGGCGTTGCCATTCAATGCGCGATCCAGGTAGGTGATCATGGCCAGGGTACACATCAGGCCAAGAACACGATAGCGAACGAGAGTGGGAGGCATCAAAAATCCTACGTCCTGGCTGGTCGACGGAACCATTCCATGATCTGCCAGTAAAGCATGAGCACCGCCAGAATGCAACCAAGAACAACGAGCCCCCAATGCCAGGGTTGCATGACAAAAGGCTTGGCGGGTGCAGCGTCTGCCAGCGGAGGGCCATCTCCGATGCTTCCTCCTTCGAAGAGATCGCTGGCCTTCTTGCGCACGGGCATGCTGGTTGTGAGTTGCAGCAGATCCAGTGCAATACCATCAACTGATGCGGAACTGGCAACGCTTTGGCCGATGGCCTTGGCGAGCCAGGCTTCCATCGGTTGCCTGGTGCCAAGCCGATCAAGAAGGGTTCGCCAGTGACTGGCTTCCTGTACCAAGGCTCGCCGTTGTTTGAGAGTTACATGTGACATTCGAAAGGTGTTTACAGCATCACGATAGAGTTCGACGGCGACAGCGGGCTGCTTCAGAGCCAGTGTCCATTCGGCAAGTTGCCAATGCAAGCGACCATCGTCGGGGAGCCAGACCAGAAGTTGTTGCACTTGCTTGCTGGCTGTCTCAGCAGACTGACCTGGTAATTTGTCGAGCTCAGCAGGTGCCAGGTTGCCGTAGTTCCACTTGCCGGTGGCATCGTGGAAGCGAAATGGTGCAGCAGCTCGGCCGAAGAGCAGATCAAGGTCAGGCTGTACACCTCTTCCAAGGTTTTCCCGTAAACGCAGTTGTACGAGCCTCAGATGAAGTTGTTCCATGGGTTTGAGGGCAGGGGGGGCCAGATCGACAGCAGTTTGCAGGCAGCGTTCAGAAGCATCGAGTTTTCCTACCATTTGATATGCTGTGCCGAGGTTGGCTGCGAGTGCAAAATGGCGCGGGTTGGCACGCTGAGCAGCTTCGAGGGTAGTGACAGCTTCTTCGAAGGCCGGTTGACGCGGGGCTGTCTGCTTCAGGTAGAGTAGATAGCCACCCAGATCAGCTTGTTCGTCGGGAGTGAGTCTACCCTTGCTTCGCAGTACCTCTACTTTCTTCAGGAAGTCTTCCCGATGAGGCGTCGGTTTGCCTCCCATCGTAACATCCGGCGGGCCGTAGCCTCGCAGGAACGGGAGTTGTTGTTTGTAGAAATCATACAAATCGGATTTCGGCTGCAGGTTTTCCGTGCTGATGTAAATACCTGCCATCGCAGGTGTCAGCATACTGCTGATCCACACGATGACGGTAAGTAATGGAGCTAATCGGACTGCAAACGGTAATCGCATGGCAGGGGTGTTACGCGAGGGTGTTGCCACCATTGACTGAGAGTTTCTGACCAGTGATGAATCGGGCACCATCGCTGGCGAGGAAGGTTACTGCTTCACCTATGTCATCGGGTACACCCATGTGCCCCATCGGCACGGCCTGAGCATACTGGTCTTTCAACTCTTGTGAGTCATTGGCGTGGCGTTCGGTAGGAATCCAGCCCGGTGCGACAAGGTTGACTGTGATATTCCACTTGGCTAGTTCCATGGCCCAGGAACGTGTCAGGCCCAGTTGGGCGCCCTTGGCAGCAACATACTGCGAAAATTCCGGTACTCCCTTCTCGAATACTTCAGAGCCGATGTTTATGACCCTTCCCCACTTTTTCTTTTTCATGGCAGGCAATGTGGCCTGCAGCAGGAGCAGTGGGCTTTTGACAAAGAACTCGAGTTGATCCAGGCAGGCCTGCCAGGTGAGATCTTCGATCTTGATAAAGGGTTGAGGGCCTGTGCCATTAGGCACGACAATGTCGATGGAGCCGAAGGTCTTTTCTGTTTGTGCAACCATCTGCTGGATGTCTTTTTCCGAACGCGCGTCGCCGGGGAGGGCGATGGCCTGGCCACCTGCCTGCTTGATGCTGGCAACCAGCTTCTCAGCTTTCTCGGGGCTGGCGAAGTAATTGACGACAACCTTTGCACCTGCTGCAGCCAGCTTGCTGGCTATGGATGCGCCAAGACCACGCGAGGCACCAGTGACGAGGGCTACTTTTCCATTCAGTATCTGGTTCATGCACGCTCCTTACATAACGATAGTAGTGTAGCAAAAAGGGGAAGAGGCGAGCATGTCTCTGAACCGCATTGCGTGCTACGAAGCTTCTCTGTTATGCTGGGACCATGTCGTACCGGACTCTGAAACGATTGATGGGTGAAACCAACCTGGAGCGCAAGTGCCGCTTGCTCTTTGGGTTAGCGACGCTTCTGCTCATTACGCTCAGTTTTCTCTGGTATGGCTGGAGCACGGCAGGGCTCGCCTATGAACAGGCGGAGATGGCGAGCCGGTTGGCTGCGACACAGGCAGTAGTGCAGTCGCATATGCGTATTGGAATGAATATCGAACAGCAAAATCTGATGATGCAGTTGCCTGCAACCTATATCAAGGATGAATCACGAATTGAAACCATTATTGTAACCAGGAAAACGGCTGACGAGAAACTTCTCGAATTGCTGCGTAATTTTGAAGCTACTGACTTACGCCAAAGCGATCACACGACATCCTTCGAAGCAAACAGGTATGAATATCGGATGGCATTACGGGCGGAGTCGTCCTGTCTCCATTGTCATCGCACGGTTGAGCCGAAAGCAGAGCAGCCCGGCTTGTTACTGGGGTTGGCGGTGGTTCGTATACCAGCGAAGGAGTTTACCGATCGAGTTCATGTCAACATCGCCATCTTGATCAGTACTGCTCTCATCTCGGCACTGCTGCTTTCAGCGGGCAGTTGGCTGATTATCCGTTATGTCATCGTGAAGCCTGTAAAGCACCTCAAGGATGTGAGTGATGCCATTGCCTCGGGCAAGCTGAACATCCGCAGCGAGATTCTGACCGGTGATGAGTTTGAGGATTTATCACATGCCTACAACCGCATGCTTCGCAGCTTGATGGACAAGGAAGACGAATTACGGAAAGTGAATTCAGATTTGAACAAGACGGTGGATGATCTGGCACAGGCGAATCTGGCATTACATACGGCGAATCAATTGAAAGGCGACTTCCTGGCAACGATGAGCCATGAATTGCGTACGCCGCTTTCCTCGATTATCGGCTTTTCAGAACTGCTGAATAATGCCACGCTGACCGAGAAACAGAAGAAGTGGATCGAGAACATTCATGGCAGTGGCAAGCATCTGTTAAACCTGCTGAATGACGTTCTGGAGTTGGCCAAAATCGAAGCAGGGAAGATGCAGGTGCGGGTGGAAGATTTTGATCTGCATGATCTGTGCGAAGGTGTGACTACGATCTTCCGTCAGCAGGCTGAAATGAAACGCCTGGTGCTGGAATGTCACATCAACGACGACGTGCCAATGATGAAGCAGGATCCGCAGAAGCTTCGGCAGATTCTCTGGAATCTCCTCTCGAATGCGGTGAAATTTACACCGGAGGGGGGCATCATCCAGGTGAAGGGCAGACGCGATCAGGATGACCTGGTGCTGACAGTGAGCGATACTGGTGTTGGCATCGCGCCGGAAGATCAGGAAGCAGTCTTCGAGAAATTCCGTCAAACCAGCCAGGTTTTGACAAGAGAGCAGGGAGGAAGTGGCTTGGGATTGTCGATTTCCAAGGAACTAGCCAAGCTCCTGGGAGGTGACATTACACTGACCAGCACCCTGGGGCAGGGAACCACTTTTACTGTGCGTATTCCCATCCATCTGCAGGATGCTCCAGATATGATCAGCGATTACGATCCTGATGAAAGTGTATCGCAGGAACTTACGACGGAACTGTTAACCACTGCAAATCGTTCGTAGACAGGTTCAAAGTAGCAACACTGTATTCAGAAACCCGATGCAACGCACCTGGGTTAATGCAGGTGACGCCTTGGAACATTTCATGGGAACGTACGTGAGTGTGCCCCGAAAGCAGGAAATCGGGATCCTGGCTTAACAGTTCACGTGCCACTCGGTTCAGATGACCGTGAGTCACCGCTAACTTCCTGTCAGCCAGCGTGATAATGCCGCCTTGCCCCAGGTAGGTGAGGTTTGGCATCTGGTCTTCTGCAGCTTTCAATTCGGGGTCGTAGTCGTTGTTTCCCATCACATAATAGGTGGGCATGTCAGCAAAGAGTGCCAGGATTCCTGGTTCACAGATATCGCCACAGTGGACAATCGCTTCGACGCGGGCCTCAGTGAAAAGCTTGATGGCGCGAGCAGTGCGTTTGGCGTGATCGTGGGTATCAGAGATGATGCCTAGGAGCATTGAAAAATTCCTCATTCCCAAACATTGATATTGGGAACGGATGGCATGACAGCCTCCGGCTGACAAAATGACGAGTAACGTAACAATCCAGCTTGATTGCAACAGGTGGTACTGCTCCTTCCCAGTAGTCTGGGAACGAGAAAGGGAATCGTACCCGTCGCTGGTCTTGTTAACCCACGAAGCCAGCCTGCATGACCTT